>PANS01000001.1 GCA_002708415.1 Micavibrio sp.
AAATATGTTTGAGATATATGCGAAAAAAGAAATTTGGTATCTTTCGGAAGCGGCTAGACTGTTACTCGGGATTGACCCAGAAGCGGGACTTTTTCAACTCAGTAAGATTCAAAATTTAACAAGACATTTAAACCCAAACCAACTTATGACTAAACGAGATGAGGTTTGGGAGGTGATGGATTTAGCCGTTCAAAGCTGGCAAGTTCAAAAATTAGAAATAATTGATAATGAGGAGTTATTAAACGACACTTATTCCCTTAATGATAATTCAATTAAGGTTGAATCAAAAAAATTCATAGAATGGGCAATAAAAAAAGGTTTCCCCCCGCCAAAGCAACTATTAGATTTGATGGGTTTAGGCAGTCTTGGCACTTCCGAAGTACGTAAACCAAAAAATTATACAACGCCTTATATAGAGTTGATTTTTGAAACTATTGAAGCCCTAAAAATTAATAATGAAAACCAACCTGCGAAAAAAACTATTACAGAATGGTTAAAGAATCGTGACCCTCAATTATCAGACCGTGAAGCTAGTTATATTGCTACTTTTGTAAGAACACCTGATATGAAAAAAGGCGGATACTACAAAGGAAACAATTAGGGTGACATGGGTGACACCCTGCACAGTGGCGCTCTGTCAATGTAGAATGCCGTAAGAATTTAAGCAAAGATACTCTTATACATTTAACCACTAAGGAGTATTAACATGAACACAAAAGTTTTAACGATAAATCAATTTTGTAAGCTATATGGCTTTACACGCTCATACTTTTACAAATTAAAAGACCAAGGCAAAGCGCCCCAAACTTATAACATGGGTAAGCGGGTTTATATATCTGTGGAATCTGCTGAAAAGTGGCACAACGAAATCCAGCAAGCCTAACTCATAAAAAAAGCCCCTTAGATATTGGCGTATCTAAAGGGCGTACAAACCAACCTAAATCACAAAAATATAAGAAAGGATTGTCCTATGACAATATCCAAACCCTACCCTTTTATCAATGTAAAAGCCGTGAAGGTTAAAATTTGGCAGGGTAAACAATCAAAAGAAATACATATCACCTCACGCACCGTTGCACGCACTATTCTTGCGCTTGCTATGGCAGGGAATCAAGGCATAACGGCTCTAGAGGTCTCAAGCTGGGCTTTTCGCTTACCTGCTTACGTTCATATCCTAAGACGTAAACATGGCCTTGATATTGAAACCTTGAGAGAAGACCACCCTCACGGCTGGCATGGTCGCTTTTTTTTGCATACGCCTGTAGAGATTTTGAGCATTGAAACGCAATAAATCAAATGCGGTATTTAACCACCAAAGAAGCGTCTGAATATTTAGGCTTTAAGAGCGTGAAAACATTAGAACGCTGGAGGAAAAATGAGGATAGCCCGCCCTACTTTCAACAGGGACGCGTTATCCTCTATCCTTTAGATGGTTTAATAGAATGGATTGAAAATCGTATAACGACTTAGAGGGACTTAGAATGCTTTAGACAGACAAATTGAGCGGAACTTTTTAGCACATTAAAAAACACAAAATCCCATAGCACAAAGGGCATAGAGCACATGAGTAAAAAACCTCTCTTTATTAGTATAACGAAAATATCATATATTCACGCAACGAAACACTTAAGCAAAAACCAAGTTGATAAGCTTTTTAAAGCAGGTGAAAGGGCGTATGAATTAGGCAGCCCATTAAATAGATTCATAACAATTCATTATGATGATTATGCGAATAAGAAAAGGCCGCAAAAGTTCATTTTAGAATACCTTGAACACACAAGAAAATGGCTTACACGGCGAGGGCTTCCAGTGGCGTATCTTTACACCC
Organism: Micavibrio sp.; assembly: GCA_002708415.1. Lineage (GTDB taxonomy): Bacteria > Pseudomonadota > Alphaproteobacteria > Micavibrionales > Micavibrionaceae. Next base: position 1,829 of record PANS01000001.1, read on the forward strand.
TTGAAAACGGAAAGACAAAAGGCATTCATGCTCACCTGCTAATTCATATTCCTAATGGGTATCAAGTGGCCTATAAGAAGGCCATGCGCGGCTGGTTTCCTTTTGAGGTTAAATCGCCAAGGTTTGTATTTAAGCCTATTGGATACCCTCCCTTTGGCGGCCTTCATAGCTTGAATGAAATATATGGAGTTTTGCGCTATATCTGTAAAGGCTTAGACCCTGCAACCCCTATCAATGGCATAGAGCCTAAATCACAAGGTGAGATAATGGGGCGGCGCTGGGGTGCTTCTAACTCATTGAGATAAAAGAAAAAGCGAAATAAACAATCAAGTTTTTACAGCTCCTAAAAGGAGGCCTTGTAAATTATTGATATCAAACAAATATCTTTGTTAATAACAAGAGTTTCTGGAGTCCCTAAAGACATGAAAAGGCAAGCGCCTTGGATTTATACGCAATACGCGCGAGGAACAAGACAACAAGATTGCAACAAGGCTATAACGGTAAGTTTACGGTAAGATTAGTATAAGGATTCACGGCAAGATTAGGGCAAGAATACCCCTAACTTTACCTTAAGGTTACTCCAAGGTTTTAAGCAGCTATTGCATAGAGCAAAGATTTACAATGAACGCTGTCCACCGTTATACACCGCCTTTATTTGGCGTTTTAAAGGCCGTACATGCGTTTAAGCTCTTTTCCCTCTTGGGTGTTCTAAAACAGTTTTATTGACTCCAGCGCGGCTTAAATTATTCAGAAACAGCATTTGATAGTTTCCTTACCAATACGCGCGCGCGAGGGAAAAGTTATCTGTTTGCTATACGGCCTAAAAACCTATCTTTAACAATGCGAGCGTTACCTTGAATGTCTCTATAGTTTTTAAGCGCCACCTGCAAAGTATGTTCTTTTTCAAAAATAACTTCTTTAAGCTTTCTTAGTTCTGAAATAGAATCGATAACGCTTTCTCTTTGCGTGCGTAATTCATCATTGATTGCTTTAAGGTCAAAATATCCAACTTGATGCTTTGGAAAGTGGTTTACTTTCTTTGCGAGTAGTTCTGCTTTGTTCATAGCTCATTCCTTTTCTAGTTTTTAAATTAGAAATATGCCTGAAAAACAGGGGGCAAAAAACCAAAAGGGGGCATTTATGGGGGCATGTCTTAAAGTTAATTTTTTAAGTATTTAATTAAAACAATGCCTTATGCTGTAAATGTTAATGATGCTCCCCCATTTAACAATTCCCTCTACATTTACACACTCTGATAACGGTGAAACCATTGTTTACATTAGGTTTCACCCCTCATCTGTAAGTTCGAAAACACCACTTTTAGCAAACACCGTTTTAATGCAGTTTTCGAACTCTTAAATACACTCAAACCCCTATTACAGAGCAGAAGCATTGCTAGAAGCGCATCTTCAAAGTCTTTACCGTCTTTCGACTGTGCTCGCAAATCTACTGTGATGTCACTGTTACGTTGCTGTAATTGGGTGTATTAAATTGAAAGAAATTCAAAAAATCAGGCAAAAACAGATTGAATTTTAAGTTCTATCCTTAATTTTCATAGTGAATGTGATAATGTGCAGTGTGAAAACAAAAAACCCAGAGGGTTTCAGTCCTCTAGGTTTGTGTGATGCGGAAATATCACAAACTTTTTAATCCTGTAGATCCTCATCCCAAACTGTCATGGCACGACGTATGTGAGGGATTGTTATTGAGCCGCCTACAAGCATTCCGATAGATGTTGCTTCCGAGAGTTCCTCAGTAGTCACTCCTGCCTCTTTGCACTCTATAAGGTGGTATAAAATGCAGTCATCGCAACGCAAAACAAGAGAGGCTGTAAATCCCAGTAGTTCTTTTGTCTTCTTGTCTAATGCACCACTTTGATAGGTGCTTGCATCTAAGCCATAGAACTTCTTTTGATTTCTATTTGCGTATTTTGCTAAAATTTCATTCTGTTTGTCTCTTGTTTTTTTAAATTCTTCTACTTTTGATTTAGACATGTATATGACTTACCTCTATGGTGCGGCAATCAAACCGCGTTTTATGTTCTGAACAGATTTTGCAGCTATATGTGAAAGCCCATCCCTGAATGTTTCTACTCCCCGTGGTTGAGAATTGCAGGATGATTCAGCGAGGCACAAATTATTCCAAGTTTCAGGTGCAACGTCCACCATTAAGTCTTTTTTTTCCCACACTCAGAGAAGTATATGCCTGACATCACCTGAATAACAGAAAATAGTGTTTCAGAGAAAAGTTAGCGACAGATTAGCAAGCACTGCTATTCAATATTCTAATCCATTATCACTTCTTACTATAATAAACAGTATAAAAAATGCCGTAAAAGTAGTAGTTTTCAGCATGAAAAAATATTTTGTAACAGGAACTGACACAGATGTTGGTAAAACAGTGGCGAGCGCATGGCTCATGCTTCATCTTGAGGCTGCGTATTGGAAACCCATACAAAGTGGTTTGCAGGAAAAAGATATTGATTACATAAAGGAATATACTGATGCACCGAATACATCTTTCTTTCCGTCTACTTATGAGCTTGCTCAACCGTTGTCTCCGCATGAATCTGCTCGGCGTGATGGTGTTCAAATTGAAATGAATGAATTTTCTCTACCCGATACGCAGCAAAACTTAATCGTTGAGGGCGCTGGCGGTTTGATGGTGCCGATTAACCGTGATCAATTTGTCATTGATATGATCGCGCATTTAAACGTGCCTGCAATTTTAGTTTCTCGTTCTGGTCTTGGGACAATTAACCACACTCTTTTGTCTCTTGAGGCGATGTGTAAGCGCGGTATTGAGGTCGCCGGTATTATTATGAGCGGCGAAAAATCTCCGCATAATAGACAGGCTTTAGAAGAGTATACCCAAAAGGGTACAAGTGGCGGCGTACCAATTATCGCCGAAATTGATCAGCTTGAGGTCGTGAATAAAGAAAGCCTTCTTGCTATTAAACCTGAAATAGAGCTAAAAAATTTGAAGGTAGCTGCATGAGCGATAATTTAAAAACACCCCCTCAAACATTGAGCGAAAAAGATAAACGTTATTGTTGGCATCCCATGACTCAACACAAAACTGAGCCGATTCCGCCGGTCATTGTGTCAGCCTCTGGAGCGTCATTATATGATGAACAAGGTAATGAGATATTAGATATGATTGCCTCTTGGTGGACATGTGTTCATGGTCACTCTCATCCGGAACTGAATAAGGCTATGTCAGATCAAGCGCAAAACCTTGAACATGTTATGTTTGCAGGATTTTCTCATCCGCCCGCTATTAAGCTTGCTGAAAAATTAGCGCAGAAATTGCCAGGCGAGCTTAATCGTGTTTTTTATTCGGACAACGGATCAACCGCAAATGAAATTGCATTAAAAATTGCTTATCAATATTGGATCAATAAGGGCGAACCGCAGCGAACAAAGTTTATCTCTTTTGAAAAGGCATATCACGGTGAAACTGTGGGCGCAATGTCACTCGGTAAAGGATGTGGTTTTTTTGATGATTTTGAAGGGTTGCTTTTTGAAGTTGAAAAAGTGCCATACGTTTTCACATGGGAAGGCGATGCCGACATTGAAGAAAAAGAGCAAAACGCCTTAAATAAAATTGAGGAAACGTTTAAAAATAATAAAGGCCAAGTTGCGGCCTTAATTGTAGAGCCTCTTATGCAAGGGGCAGGGGGGTTACGTTTTAGCCGTCCTGAGTTCATGAAGGCTGTGACTGATATGGCACGCGCCTATGGCGTTCTGGTTATTTACGATGAAGTTGCCGTTGGTTTTGGCCGTACGGGAACGCTTTTCGCCTGTGAAAAAATTGGTGTTGTGCCCGATCTTATCTGTTTGTCAAAAGGTTTGACTTCTGGGTATCTTCCCATGTCTGTCACTGTGGCAACAGACGATGTTTATGATGTGTTTTTAAATGACGATCCTGATCGCGCATTTTTACACAGTCATTCTTTTACTGCTAATCCGCTCGCCTGTGCAGTTGCATTACGTTCATTGGAATTATTTGAAGAAAATAAAATTCTCGATAAAATAAAACATATAGAAAATCGCCATAAAGATTTTATAAGTAACCTTAAAAATCAATTTTCAATCTTTATGCCAAGGGTAATGGGATCAATTATGGCATTTAATTTGGCCGATAGTGATGGCGCATATAAAAATGATCAAGGTGAATTTTTAAGGGAATATTTCTTTAAGATTGGCCTGAATATTAGGCCTATAGGCAATGCAATATATCTCATGCCGCCATTTTGTATCACTGATGAGCAGATGGATAGAGCCTATATAGGAATATTTGACGGTCTTGCTTTACTCAAACAAAAGCAAGCGGCTTAATCGTTTAATATATGTCCATATTGGATGTGCCATGTCACAGAAGAATTATATTTGTCCTCTAATAACGCGCATGCTTTTTTAAGATCAAATTGTTTTAATGGTGCGTGATTGTCATGACTTTGATGCGCGCCTATTTTTTTAAAAGATTTTAAAAAATCTAATCCACTATTGTAAGAAAGAATTGTTTTTTCTTCTTTGAAAATTCCATCATATGGGTGCGTGTCTAAAAGACCATTGGAAAGTTTTAAATCGTTTAAACATTCACGCCATTCTTGAAAGTTATCACTTCCTAATGTTGAAAAATAAATCGATCCTTTTTGTGTTAAAATATTTTTATAATCATTNAAGGTAACGTTCGGATATTCAAACCATTGGANAGCCATGCTTGATATGATGAGATCATATTGATCATTNAAATTTAAATTTTCACCATCTTGAATANAAAAAGTAAGGTTTTTATANCCAATAAAACGCTGTTGAGTATATTGCAGCATATCTTGACTGATGTCCGTGACGTGAATTTGACTTTGTGGATATTTATGAAGCAAGAGTTCGGTCACAAACCCTGTACCACAACCAATTTCAAGTATCTTTGAAGGCGTTTCTTCTGGCAAAGAATAAACAAGTTTTTTGGCAATATCACGTTGTAAATTTGCATGTTGATGATAGCTATGCGCTTTTGATCCAAAGGATTTTTCGATACGTTGTTTTCTATTAGAGATCATCTAAAAACTCTTTTATTTTTTCACAACACCATTTTGATTGCGTGAGTGGGAGCATGTGCCCGCCATCATCAACCCAGTCAATATTGTGATTGCCCCAAATATCTATTGTCATTTTTTCAGGAACAATTTTATCATCATGCGATGATAAAACACGGATGGGTAATGTATCAGGAATCTTACTTTCCCATTTAGATAGCCATGTTAACCCTTCAATAAGTTTGGTAGAATTTAATTCTTTAAACCCATCTTTGTAATCAAGGCCAGCATGATGCCAGAAATCTGTGAGTTGCTTCATTGAATCTTTCGTAATGTTGTGTTTCATGGTGCTTAAAAAATGCGTTGAAATATGCTTATAAAAACAATTGAAGCTGCTTATAGAAACAAAGCCTTCCATTTGATCTGCGTAGTGTTTTAAAAGCCAACTGCCGCCGAGTGAATGACCAATACCAATGAACTTTCCTGTTGGCACAGTTAGATCTTCTTCACCAAGAAAACCCATATTTATCATGTGATAATCATAGTCAGAAAACGCATCAATCATGTCTTTCCAGACAAACGGCGCAGAGCCCCAACCATGTGCAAATACAAGGGTTTTAGTCATTTACGCGGCTTTCTTTATTTGAAAATTCGAAAGAGATTCTAATAAATTTTGAACGTCTTCTTGTGTGTGTGCAGCAGAAAAGGCAAAGCGAATTCGCGCGCTTCCCTTTGGTACTGTTGGTGGACGAATTGCCGTCGCCCAAAAACCGGCATTTTTTAATTGAGCGGCAAGTTTTAACGCTTCATCAGAAGAACCAATTATAAGCGGTACAATCTGTGTTTGTGATGCGCCGCAATCAAATCCAATTTTTGTAATTTGATCACGAAAATATTGCGCCGTATTCTGCAGCTGATTACGTTCCTCATCCATTGTGGCAACAAAATCGAGTGCGGCATCTATACTGCCTAATACACTTGGCGGTAAGGCCGTGGCATAAATAAGACCGCTACATTTATTGATCAGATAATCTTTGATTGTTTGTGAGCATGCTACATACGCGCCAAACGATCCAAAGGCTTTACTAAATGTGCCAATAACAATGTCTGCTTTATAGGCAATACCGCTTCCGCTTTTACCAAGAACACCTGTCGCATGAGCTTCGTCACAGATGAATAGACAGTCATATTTTTTTGATAAGGCCGATATTTCATCGATTGGCGCGATATCGCCATCCATACTGTAAACGCTTTCAGTTAAAATAAATTTGGGGGCTTCATTATCTTTATGTTTTTCTAAAAGCTCACCCAAATGCGCTGCGTCATTATGACGGAAGCGAATTTGTTTAATGCCTGCCGCGGCGCATCCTAAATGCATACTGGCATGGTTGAGTTTGTCTGAGAAAACGAGAGGTTCTGCGCCCAGTGCTTTGGTATCAAATAAAGCGGGAAGAATGCTCGAATTAGCCTGAAACCCAGACACCATAATAAGCGCGGCCTCTTTGCTCTTAAATTGAGCGATTTTATCTTCAATGGCTTCAAAAGGTGCTATATTTCCTGTCACAAGGCGCGATGCAGCCGATCCTGCGCCATATTGTCCTACCCATTCTTGTGAACGCTGAATAAGGGCTGGATGTTGGCTTAGGCCTAAATAGTCATTGCTGGAAAAATTGATGTATTTTTGATTGTTAGAGTCGATCAAATGAGCATTTTTATGCGTAACAGGCGTTAGAAAACGGCGCGTGTGGTCACTTTCGCGCTGTGTAATAAAATTCGCATAAAGGCTTTCCGTTTTAACCATGATCTTGTAATACTAATCTTATTCAAATAAATCAAATTAAGAATATATGAGAGAATTTATGGCTACTTTAATTAGACACGATTGGACAACTGAAGAAGCGTTAGAGATTTTAGAGATGCCTCTTATGGATCTTCTATATCAAGCACAAGGTGTTCACCGTGAGTTCCACGAAGATAATACTGTCCAGCTTGCGAGCCTTTTAAGCATTAAGACAGGCGCCTGCCCTGAAGATTGTAAATACTGCCCGCAAAGCGCGCACCATGCCAAAAAGACTGGTATGAAAAAAGAGCCTTTGATGCAGGTCGATGATGTTCTTGAAAAAGCTAAAGTTGCTAAAGATGCTGGCGCAACGCGTTTTTGTATGGGCGCGGCATGGAAGCAAGTACGTGACGGAGAAGAATTTGATCGTGTTGTTGATATGGTTAAAGGTGTCTGCGACATGGATATGGAGCCTTGTGTAACGCTTGGTATGCTTAATCAAGAACAAGCAGATCGCTTGGCAGATGCTGGCTTAAAAGCGTATAATCACAACCTTGATACATCTCCTGAATTTTATAAGAAAATTATTTCCACACGTACGTATCAAGATCGCCTTGATACATTGGATTGTGTGCGCAATGCAGGAATTACAGTGTGTAGTGGCGGTATTATCGGTATGGGTGAAACGAATAAAGATCGTGCGCGTATGCTTGAAATATTGGCAAATTTAGAAGTGCATCCAGAAAGCGTGCCAATTAACGCGCTTGTTCCTGTTGAAGGAACGCCAATGGGAGATTTGGAAAAAATTGATCCGATGGAACTTGTACGCATGGTGGCGACGGCACGTATTATGATGCCTGAAACACGTGTACGTCTTTCGGCTGGCCGTGAGAGCTTAAACCGTGAAGCGCAGATATTGTGTCTTATGGCAGGGGCAAACTCGATCTTTTATGGTGAAAAACTTCTAACAACGGCAAATAATGATACTTTAGCTGATAAGCAAATGATTGCAGACGCGGGTTTAAAGGTTGCCTAAAGTTTTATGAAGAAAAGCTAACGACTGAATTGTCTTAATAACGGCGAGTCTTATTAAAATTGCCAGATCTGAATTTCTGGTCTACAGACTAGATTTTATATGCGTAAAATTATTCGTACTTTTGCCACGTGACAAATTTCTAGTTTCGCTTTAGTATTTTTCCATCATGGGCACAGAAAAAGATAAATATCCGCCTCCTGCTAGTTTAGCATCCTCGGCTCATGTGGATGCATTTATCTATGATGCATTATATGATCGCTCTATTCAAAATCCAGAAGAGTTTTGGGATGAGATAGCACAACGTTTGGATTGGTTTAAATATCCAACTAAAATTAAAAACACTTCATTTGATGGTGATGTTTCCATCAAATGGTATGAAGATGGAATTTTAAATGCTTGTTACAATTGTATTGATCGGCATATTCCTAAAAAAGAAAATGATATCGCACTAATTTGGGAATCTGATAACCCTAAAATTGATAAAAAAATTACTTATGGTCGTTTAAAAGAGGAGGTTTGCAAATTAGCCAATGCACTTAAAGAGCGCGGCGTTAAAAAAGGAGACCGCGTTACCATTTACATGCCAATGGTTGTCGAAGCCGTTTACGCCATGCTAGCCTGCGCACGTATTGGCGCGGTTCATAGTGTTGTATTTGGCGGATTTTCACCAGAATCTTTAAAAAATCGTATTCTTGATTGTGAATCTAAATTTGTTATCACTGCCGATGAAGGCGTGCGCGGTGGGAAAATTATTCCACTTAAAGAAAACACTGATGAAGCGTTAAAGCATTGCCCTGATGTTCACACTGTTTTGGTTTTTCGCCGCGTTGATGCGAATGTACCGATGAAAGTAGGACGCGATTTTTGGTGGGATAAATTTGTAAATCAACAAAAGGCTGAATGTCCTTGTGAAGAAATGAATGCAGAAGATCCGCTCTTCATTCTTTACACTTCTGGTTCAACTGGAAAACCAAAAGGTATTCTGCACACAACTGGTGGCTATATGGTTTATGCTTCCTATACCCACGAAATTACTTTTGATTATAAACCTAATGAAGTTTATTGGTGTACAGCCGATGTTGGTTGGGTTACAGGACATTCTTACATTGTTTATGGACCACTATCTAATGGTGCGACTAGCCTTATTTTTGAAGGTGTCCCAAATTATCCTGATTGGTCTCGCTTTTGGCAGATTGTTGATAAGCATAAAGTAAATATTTTTTATACTGCACCAACAGCTATTCGTTCATTGATTAAAGCTGGAGACTCATTTGTTACAAAAACAGATCGGAGTTCTTTACGTATACTTGGCACAGTAGGAGAACCTATTAACAATGAAGCATGGCATTGGTATCACAATGTTGTTGGGAACGGAAATTGTCCGATTGTTGATACATGGTGGCAAACTGAAACAGGGGGTCATCTGGTAACGCCACTTCCTGGTGCAACGACGACTAAGCCCGGATCGGCCTGTGCGCCTTTCTTCGGTATTGAGCCTGCTATTGTTAATAAGGATGGCAATATTTTAGAAGGTGAAGCACAAGGAGCATTTTGTATTCTCGATAGCTGGCCTGGACAAATGCGCTCTCTCTATGGTGATCATAATCGTTTTATTGAAACTTATTTTCAAACTTTTCCTGGAAAATATTTTACAGGTGATGGCGCCAGACGTGATGCTGATGGTTATTATTGGATTACAGGACGTATGGATGACGTTATCAATGTTTCCGGACACCGCCTTGGTACAGCTGAAATTGAAAGTGCTATTGATGAGCATGAGGCTGTTGCTGAAGCAGCCGTTGTTGGATTTCCACATGATATTAAAGGTCAAGGAATTTATGCTTATGTGACGTTGTGCGAAAATAAAAACCCCAGTGAAGAAATCAAAACAGAAATCATACAACTTGTACGAAAAACTATAGGTCCAATCGCAACGCCCGACGTTATTCAATGGGCATTTGGATTACCCAAAACTCGTTCAGGAAAAATTATGCGAAGAATTTTAAGAAAAATCGCTGTTAATGATTTTGATAATTTAGGTGATACATCTACCTTAGCAGAGCCTGCAGTCGTTAATGATCTTAAAAAAAATGCCTTAAAAGGTAATTAATGCACAGCACAGGCACCCGTATCTGCATACGACACTAAGTAAGACACAACATTATATGAATTGGAACTAACACCTAACTTATCTAAAGTCAGGTGTTAGTTCCTTTTTATTATTCATGCTTTTTTTAAGAAATTTTATTATGTAACAAGACAGGTTATATTTCCCTAATAAAATCAATATGATAGAATAGCGTTGAATGCGTTCGTATTCAGTGTTTTTTAACGAATTATGCGTAAAATTAAAAGATGGGGTAATTCTCATTGCGTGCCTATGGGGGGTGCGTAGGGTACGTATAGGGATTTAGATGGCAACATTTGATTTATATTTGAATTTAAGTAGCGTGTATTCGAGCACGGCGCCGACGTTCGAGGTTTTGATCGATGGCGTTGTGGTGTCGAGTTTATCTGTGACGAGTTCATTTACCCCCGTTACCCTTTCATCACTTATCTATAATGGTGATGCGCCGGGATATCTTTCTTTCAGATTTAATGATGCCAATGGTGAAGTTGACCGTTCAGTAACGCTCAATGAAGTGCGTATTAATGGTAATATAGTTGGTGGTGGATCATTAAGCCGTACTCTTTTAGAGCAAGGTCAAGAAAGCCAGCTTGATGTCGCCGCCGAGCAAGCGAGCTTTGGCATACCAGGGCCAGGCGCTGGTACAGATGCTATTATCAATGGAACGGCTGGCGTTGATAACCTCAATGGCACAACAGGGAATGATACGATAAATGGGCTTGGTGATCGCGATTGGATTAAAGGTAATGGCGGTATAGATACAATCAATGGCGGCGCAGGACATGACATTATTAAAGGCGGTGATGGCGATGACATCATTAATGGTGATGCTGACAATGATCTGCTTAAAGGTGATGCTGGTAACGACACAATCAATGGTGGTATAGGCAATGATACATTAGATGGTGGTACAGGCGCGGACGCCTTAAATGGTGATGATGGTAATGATGTTTTAAAAGGCGGCGCAGGGATTGATACGCTTCGTGGTGGTAATGATAACGATAAGGTCTTTGGTGGTGATGATGGTGACTTTATCTATGGTGATGCCGGTAACGACAAACTCATGGGAGAAAATGGAAACGATAGTATTTATGGTGGTATAGGCAATGATACGCTGTTTGGTGGCGCTGGTGTTGATCTTTTAGATGGTGAGGGTGGTAGTGATCGCCTTTATGGCGATGCGGGTAATGACACGATGTATGGCCGGGCTGGTAATGACAAGATCTTTGGCGGTGCGGATAATGATACAATATTTGGTGGCACAGGCAATGACAAGCTGTTCGGAGAAGGTGGCAATGACACGATCAATGGTGAAGATGGCAATGATCGTATAGTTGGGGGCGGCGGAATAGATACAATTGATGGCGGCGATGGAATAGATAACATTGATGGCAATGACGGCAATGACATCATTAGTGGTGGCCTGATGGGTGATCTGATCAAGGGCGGTAATGGCGATGACACGATCAATGGCGATGATGGGGATGACAATCTCTATGGTCAGGCTGGGAATGACACCATCAATGGTGGCACTGGTGATGACTTTATCTATGGTAAAGATGATAACGATATCTTAAACGGTGATGCAGGGAATGATACGATTCTCGGTGGCGATGGCATTGATACAATCAATGGCGGCGCGGATGATGATGTTATATATGGTGATGGCGGTGAGGGTGCGACAGGATGGTATTACGAATATTATAACTTAGGAAGCTCCCCCACAACACTTGCGAGTGCTGGATTTACTCTTAATGGCGGTATTGATAATGCTAATGCAGAAACGAGCCGCGGTGTCACAAAAAACCTTGATCCTGCAACTTTTGATACGGGAGATAACTACGCTTTAAAATTTGAAACATATTTAACAATTACAACGGCAGGAACATATAACTTTCAAACGCGATCAGATGATGGAAGTATGTTGTTTTTGGATGGTGTTCAAATAGTCAATAATGACGGTCTTCATNGCGCTGTAACNGTTACNAGNGCAGGACAAGTATTAGCAGCAGGTATTTACAAGCTAGACGCCACGTTNTTTGAACGCACAGGCGGTAATGTNATGGAAGTGAATATGGCTGGTCCTGATACAGGAGGCGGATATATTTCNCTCGCCGATTATACGGGAGTGAACGCAGCAAAGTCTGTTTACACNGTCTTTACTGGAGATGATGTNATTGATGGCGGCGCAGGAAACGATACCATTTTTGGAGATGGTGGGAATGATACAATTACTGGCGGTGCTGGCGATGATGTACTTTATGGTGGTGCTGGAACAGATATTGCGAGCTTTGCAACAGCAACAGGGGCGGTAACAGCAAGCCTGATAACAAATACTGCAACAGGTCAGGGTATAGATACTTTGGATTCTATTGAAGGTTTAATAGGGTCTGACTTTGCTGATACTTTAACAGGAAATAATAGTGCTAATACTCTTGATGGTGGTGCAGGTGCAGATGTAATTATAAGTGGAACACAAGAGAAGATATTGGTGAATGCTGGAACACTTCTTTCATATGGAGGAGGACAAGATGCTGGTGGCGTGGTGAACTACATGGATGATGATGTTGGCGTTGAGTTGGATGGTAACCTATGGAAACAATTTTCACTAAACTATACTGTGACGGCGAATACTGTTATTGAATTTGATTTTAGAAGCACAAATGAAGCTGAAATTAGTGGTATTGGTTTCGATACAGATAATGGAATTAGTAGCGGATATACCTTCAAAGTTTTTGGTACGCAAAACTGGGGGATAACCACCTACGATAATTATGATGGTTCGGGTAATTGGGTTCATTATGAAATTAACGTTGGTGCATTTTATACAGGTAATTTTACACGTTTATTCTTAGTCAATGATGATGATGGCGGTGGTGACGATGGTGAGGGGTATTGGCGCAATATTGTTATCAATGAAGGCAATGGTGGTAATAATGATATTATAGGGGGCGCTGGTGCGGATGAATTATACGGAGATAGCGGTTTAGATACATTTATATTCGAAGATACAGCCAGCATAGATATAATTCATAATTTTAATTTACAAGATGGTGATATTTTAGATTTAAGTACAATTAACGCAGGTTATACAGGCGCTATTACAGATTTCATACGCTTTACAAATGCAGGTGATAACGTAACAGTTGCTGTTGATGTCGATGGCACAACGGGCGGTGCAAATTTTGTAGATATTGCAGAACTTCGTGGTCAAGCTGATCTTGATGAAGCAACATTGTTTGCAAATGGAAATATTGTCGTTTAATTTTTATGTTTTTTAAATAACAAAAAAACGAGTTATAAATATAACCCGTTTTTCATTGCAATATAGTTTGCATTTTTAGAATCTGTAAGAGATGCCAGCGCCAAGAATTAAGGGATCTAAATCAACATCATTCGCATTTAAAGGTGTTGCACCTAAATTAACGTCTACATCAACATCTAAGTTTACGTACTTTGCGTCAAAATTAATTCCCCAATTGTCTGAAAGCCAGTAATCAAAACCAGCTTGCACAGCGTAACCTACACCGCCATCAACATTTAGATTGTTAAACCCATTACCATTATTTTCACCGTAAAAAAGTGAGTAATTTAAACCAGCACCAACATAAGGGCTGAATTTATTATCTGGTGTGAAATGGTATTGAAGAGTTAGCGTAGGTGGTAAAATCCATGCTTCACCAAGGTTAAAATTACCTGCATCTATTTCATGTTTAGCTGTTGCGGCAATTAGTTCTGCAGCAATATTTTTTGTAAAGAAATATGTCAGATCAATTTCTGGTGTAATTGAATTTTCTACGTCAGTTTTTAAGCCATTTTGTGTTACTGATCCATCGCCATCAGCTATCACATCAATTGCGCGTAAACGGATTTGAAAACGCTCTTTTGACCAAATGTCACCCAGATCATTAGCCATTACTGGAGCAGAAAAAGCCGTTGTCGCAATACCGGCTAAAAGTATTAGTTTAGAGATTTTATTCATCGCTGTTCCCTCTTTTTCAATAAGATAAATTCGAAGGAATTATGAACGTTTTATAAGCCTAATAAATTGACAAAAATCAATTATTTGATGCGTTTTCATCATCATCTATAAGAATACGCTGTGCAGCGCCATCTAAATCATCATATTGATTAGATTTAAGGCTCCACACAAATGCGCCTAAGCCAATAAGCCCTAAAAGAAGGGCAATAGGAATAAGATAAATAAGAACACTCATGTGTTAAACCTTAAACGAAAAGAGTTAGTAATTACAAGTAAAGATGATCCAGACATCGCTATAGCAGCAATAAGTGGCGTTACAAAGCCACCTAAGGCTAAAGGTATAGCAATAATGTTATAAATAACAGCTAAGGAAAAATTTTGTTTTACAAGCTTTTGTGCCAGACATGCCGATTGATATGCCTCATAAATAGGCTCCATTTTCTCTCCCATAAAGACAATATCTGCGGCATTTTGTGCCATATCAATCGCTGTTCCTGGTGCCATGGAAACATCTGATCCCGCTAAAACAGGAGCATCATTAAGGCCGTCTCCTATCATTAGAACTTTATGCCCATCACGTTTGAATTTATCCAGCACTTCAAATTTTTGCGGAGGTGTTTTTTCAGCATAAACATGTTCGATATTAGCCTCTTTAGCTATCTTATTAGCTACAACGCTTCGATCACCAGAAAGCATAACAACCATCACGCCAGATTTTTTAAATTTTTCAACAATTTTTACCGCGTCACTACGAAGATGATCAATAAAATAAAAAACTACTGGCTCACTTCCTTCGACAGAAAGCCATAATTCTAATTTATCTGAAGGTGGAATGCTTTGATTACCACAATAAGACCGGCTTCCTAACTTTACAACTTTACCATCATAAATACCTGAAAGCCCCTGACCTGTGTGTTCTTGTATTTCTGATATTTCAAATAACTGACCATCATAGGCAGCGCTCAGTGCTTTAGATAATGGATGAGAACTATGTGTAGAAATTGACGCCGCTATTTGAAGCTGCACTTCATCATGTTCACTACATAGATCGGGTCGACCTAATGTTAGTGTTCCAGTTTTATCCATCAATACTGTATCAATAGTAGCCAATCGTTCTAGAGCATCTCCTGATTTAACCAAAATACCTGATTTCATTAAACGTCCGCTCGCTAATACTTGTACAACAGGAACAGCCAACCCCAAAGCACATGGGCAAGTGATAATAAGAACTGTAATAGCTATAACAAGAGAATGTTGCCATGCTAGTCCACCTATGATCCACCACCCTAAAAAAGCAAGAGCCGCACAGGTGTGAACTACAGGCGTATAAAGACGCGCAGCTTTATCAGCAAGACGTACATATTGTGCTTGACCCTGACCTGCCTTCTCCATAAGACGAACAATATCTGCTAATAAAGAGTTTTCCGCGTCCTTAGAAACTTTAATTATGACTGGCGCTGTCATATTCACTGTTCCAGCAAAGACTTCTGAGTCTTGGGTAATTTCACGCGGCAATGTTTCACCTGTAACAAGAGATGTATCAACAGTACTGTTTCCTTTCATTACAACACCATCAATAGGAAATTTCTCTCCAGCTACTACATTTACAATCATGCCTGCTTGTAAATCTCTAATCAATATACGGCGTGTTTTTCCACCTTCTACTATAGTTGCAAAACCACTTAATGCACTCAGCAAATCTGTAGCTGTAGATCGTGCATTTTTTCTTGCTCTAAAATCTAAATATCGTCCAATTAGTAAAAAGAAGATCAGCATAACCGCTGAATCAAAATAAACATGCTCACTATGATTGATGACTTCAAATAAACTCATTCCACCAGCAAGAAACAAAGCAAGAGAAATTGGTACATCCATATTAGTATGGCCATTACTTAATGCTTTTAACGCTGAACGAAAGAATGGACGACCTGAAAACAAGATTGTAGGTAATGCGATAGCGGCAGATATCCAATGCATGAGGTCACGCGTGGCCATACCCATTGTTTCAACAGATGTGCTCCAAACGCCAACTGAAAGCAGCATCACATTTCCCATTGCGAACCCAGCTACACCAAGGCACAACAATAAAAATTTCTCTTGCGTTTCAGTTTCTTTTTTTTCTGTCTCAATATCATAAGGCTGAACACCATACCCAAGGTTTTCAACCTTATGTATGTAATCATTTGCTTTATTTTTATCTCCACTCCAAGAAAGAGATAAACGTTGAGTAGAAAAATTTAACCTAACATTTTTAATATTGTTATCTTGCGCTAAAGAAGATTCTATTTTCTGTATACATCCTGCACAATGAATGCCGCTAACGAGAACAGAAAGATCATGCTCTCCATTCTCATTGGTCTGCGCCAAAGTTTCGTAACCAGAATCTATTTTGCTATAAAATCGTGACTCGTCTGGAATTGCTGATTGTCCCATGTTGCTTTCAATTTTGCTGTCCATGTACCAGATAATGGCATTATAGGCTTTGCTTCATACACCCCATTACCAACATGTTGCAATGTTATATCAAAATCCTGCCCATCTTGCACACGGCGCATAATAGAGACAATTACAGATGCATTCGTTATCGGCAAATTCCAACGTAAAACGCCATCTATGTATGATACTTTATGCTTAATGTTGGGTTGAGTTTTAGCCTTTTGCAATATGTCATTAAAAGCTAAGCCCGTTTCATAAGGCTTTTTAGTTACAACCCCACTATGAGTACTAAGCGCATGATAAATAAAGATACTATTTACAATAATGATTAACGCAAAAAATGCCACAAAACACAGAAGAATAAATCTTCCATCATTTTTTTCAATGATCTCTGGCATTCCTATTTCCTCTGACTAATAAAGGTGGCTTTATACTCATCTTTAATTTCACCATCTGCCAAAGTAAATACTAAATCTCGAGGTTTGTCAGGTTCTATATTTGCACTAACAAAAACATGATATGTCCCGACACTATCAGCTGGAACATAAAGATTTTCTGCGTTTATATTGCCTGCTGCTTTCACTTCTATTTGAGCACCTTCTAAACCACTTAATGTCAGCGTATAAGAGCGATGTTCATGGGTTTTATTAAGAATTTTAATAACATACCCATTACGAATTTCTCCACTAGAAAGTTGAATAAATAATGGATTACGATCATGCAAAACATGTAATTCTAACGGTGAGCGTGTGATAAGCGCGACCAGCATAATTGTACCCACAAGCGTTAAAATACAGCCATAATAAAGCGTGCGAAGGCGCCAGAATTTAAATTTCTCTTTACCTCCCTTAACTTCTGCTTCCATATGATTGATGGTATCGTACCGGATCAGGCCGCGTGGTAAGTCAATTTTATCCATAATATCATTGCACGCATCAACACAAAGACCGCAAGCAATACATTCCATTTGCAATCCATTACGAATATCAATCCCTGTCGGGCATACCTGAACACAAGCTGTGCAATCAATACAATGGCCACGATTATCCCAGCTATCGCCTTTTTTATGCTTTCCGCGTTTTTCTCCACGCTTTTCATCATAACCAATAATAAGCGTATCTCGATCAAACATAGCCGATTGGAAACGTGCATAAGGACACATGTAAGTACAAACTTGCTCACGGGCAAAACCTGCCATGAGATACGTGCTAAATGTTAAACTACCAATAAATATAAGAACTGTTGATGAAACGTTGAGTTCAAAAAAACTGCGTACTAACGTTGGTGCATCCGTAAAGTATAAAACGAAAGATCCTGCCGTAAACCAGGAAATGATGAGCCAGAGAAAATGCGTTGTAGCAATTTTTCTAATTTTATTAAATGACCACCGACTGTTATGAAGTTTTTTACGCGCATTACGATCACCTTGAATAATGCGCTCAACCCACACAAATAAATCTGTCCAGACCGTCTGAAAACATAGATATCCACACCACACACGCCCAAATAAGCTTGTTATAAAGAACAAAGCAATAGCTGATAAAATCAGAATTCCTGTAAGGATATAAACTTCCTGAGGCCAAATTTCGATCCAAAACCAATATGCCCGAGCATTTTCTAAATCAATTAAAATTGCTTGATTTGGAGCATTTGGACCACGATCCCAACGTACAAACGGCGCAAGATAGTAAATACTAAGTGTTATGGCCATTGCTAACCATTTTAGCTTACGGTATTTACCCCAAACACGTTTTGGATATATCTTTTCTTGTTTAGCAAAATATTGGACAGGTTTTTCGCTATTGGTCTGATTCTGTTGCTGCTGAGACATTTTCTTGTTCCTCTTCACCACCACCAAGTTGGTGTAAAAATACAGTCAGTTGTTTCAGCGTGTTTTCATCAAGTCTGTTTCCCCAAGCCGGCATCATTCCTGCGCGAGAACTATAAACCGATTGATACACAGAACTTCTATCACCACCATATAGCCAAATTTTATCTGCCAGATTTGGTGCGCCAAAATCATGCGAACCTTTTCCATCATCACCATGACAAGAGGCACATTGCATTTTGAAAATCTGTGCCCCTTCAACCACTTCAGTCTCAAGAATTTTATTGTTTGATAAACTAAGAACATAATCAACAACCGCGTCAACTTCATGCTTAGTCAAAAGCTCATCTTTACCAAAAGCAGGCATTTGTGATAAGCGCGTATCATAGTTGTTTTCACGAATTCCAAATTCAAGGGTCTGATGAATCTCAGAAAGCGTTCCGCCCCATAACCAGTCATCATCATTAAGATTTGGATAACCTTTTCCACCAGCGCCACCTGTACCGTGACAAGTTGCACAATTATCTTTAAACGCAGAAGAGCCTCCCGCAATAGCAAAAGCATAAAGTTCAGGATCGTCTAGAATCTCTTCAAATGATGCTCCTTCAAAACGATCTAAATAAGCTTTTTGACGCTCGACAATCTCATTTTGACTAGCCGCAAGTTCATTAAATTGCGTATACTGCCCTGTACCTTCTGTATTACCGCTAAGTGTTGGCCACGCAGGGTAAATTACCCAATACCAAACTGACCAAATAATGGTGACATAAAAAATCCATAACCACCATCGTGGTAAAGGCGTATTCAACTCCTTCAGGCCATCCCATTCATGACCGGTTGTTTCAACACCAGTAACCTCATCTATTTCTTTTTTATTGTTTTCATCATTCATTTTTCATTCTCCTTCAAGGGAATGTTGCCAATATCTTTGTATTTTTTCTTTGCGCTAGGTCTAAATGTCCAGAGCGTAATAAAAATAAAAAACATAAAAAATAAAATCAGCCCGAGAAGTCCATAATCGGCGCTCGCAAATATTTGCTTCATTCTGCGCCTCCCTCTACATTTTTAGCCGCTTCAAAATCCACCATTGTACCAAGAACCTGCAAGTAAGCGACAAGAGCATCCATCTCAGAGATCATATCTGGCTGCCCGTCAAAATCACGTGCATTCACACTATCTCCATAGCGTTCTTGAAGACCACTTATATCCGTTCGATTTTCACCCACTGCTTGTGCAACAGCATCTTTTCTTGCCCATTCAATCATTTCATCATTATACGGCACACCAAGTCTGCGTAATGTTTTCAAATGGTCCTTAATGTCATGAAGTTTGGCGCTCTTTTTTAATAAAAACCCATAAGATGGCATGATCGATTCAGGGACCAAATCACGCGGCTCTTTCATGTGTGCAGTATGCCACTCATCAGAATATTTTCCACCAACACGTGCCAAATCTGGCCCCGTACGCTTAGATCCCCATAAGAATGGATGATCATACATACTTTCTGCTGCCAAAGAGTAGTGCCCATAACGCACAACTTCATCGCGTAATGGACGAATATGTTGAGAGTGACAAGAAGCACAATTCTCACGCACATAAATATTTTGGCCAGCCAACTCCAATGGCGTGTAAGGACGGACACCCTCTACAGGCTCAATGACCGTTTCCATACGAAATAAAGGCACGATCTCAATAATACCACCAATTAAAACAGTAACAATTATGAAACCTAATAATAGTAGAGAGTTACGCTCTAGCTTCTCGTGTTTATTCATCCAGCTCATGCGGCCGCTCCTTGTGTTGAATTTGGTGCTGATAAATCTTGTTCTTTAGGATTCACGTCACCGCGAATAGTACGCCAGAAATTATAAACCATAATTAAAGCGCCTGTTAAGAATAACAATCCACCTAACATACGAATTATATAGAAAGGTTTCATTGCCATGACACTTTCAACGAAGGAGTATTCCAAAAATCCCATATCATCGTAAGAACGCCACATTAAACCTTGCATAATTCCTGAAACCCACATGGCAGAAATATAAAACACAATACCAATTGTAGCGATCCATAGGTGCATGCTAATAAGCTTTGTTGAATACATACGCTCGCGTCCCCATAGTTTAGGAACAAGGTAATATAAACAGCCAAATGTGATGAAGCCATTCCATCCTAAAGCGCCCGCATGCACGTGGCCAACAGTCCAATCAGTATAGTGAGAAAGTGAGTTCACGGCGCGAATGGACATTAATGGCCCTTCAAATGTTGCCATGCCATAGAAGGCTAAGGCGACAATCATAAATTGAAGAATAGGATCTTCGCGCAATTTGTGCCAGGCACCAGATAAGGTCATGACACCATTGATCATGCCGCCCCAACTTGGCATCCATAGCATGATAGAGAACGTCATACCTAGTGTTTGAGCCCAATCAGGTAGAGCTGTGTAGTGTAAGTGGTGTGGTCCAGCCCAGATATAGATAAAGATAAGAGACCAGAAGTGAATAATTGATAAGCGGTAAGAATAAATAGGTCTGCCCGCTTGTTTAGGAATAAAGTAGTACATCATTCCAAGGAAGCCTGCTGTTAAGAAAAACCCAACAGCATTATGTCCATACCACCATTGAATCATAGCACTTTGCACGCCTGCAAATGCGGAATAGCTCTTTGCGCCAAAAATATCTACTGGCAATGAGATATTATTTCCAAGGTGAAGAACAGCGACAGTTATGATAAACGCCAGAAAAAACCAGTTAGCCACATAAAGATGAGGTTCTTTACGTTTAATACAAGTCACAAGATAAACTAAGAGATAAGCAACCCAAACAATCGTTAACCACAAATCAGCATACCATTCTGGCTGAGCATATTCTTTACTTTGAGTAACACCGAGGACATAGCCAAGTGCCGCCATAATAATAAATGCTTGATATCCCCAAAAAGTGAAATTTGCCAATTTATCATTCCACAGTCGTACGCCACAGGTACGTTGAACAATATAGTAACTAGTCGCAAATAATGCATTCCCACCAAACGCAAAAACAACACCTGACGTATGAACAGGGCGTAATCTGCCAAAATTCAAATAAGGTTCAATATTTAAACTAGGGAACGCCATTTGTGCGGCAATAAAAACGCCAGCTAACATACCAACAACACCCCAAAAGACTGTCGCCAATGTAAATAGCTTCACAATATCGTAATTATAATTTGGCTTTTCTGTATTCATTTTATTTTCTTTTCTTTCTAAATTAACCCTAAAGAAGCATTTGACCAGCTAACGCAAATAACCACATACCACTAATGACCATAGCACCCTTCATAGCGTACGCAGAGGCATTAGGATATTTTTGTTTAAATATTTGCCCGCCAAAAGCAACAATAATTAGTGCAGGCATTGTTCCTATCGTAAAAGCTCCCATTGCTAAAGCGGCTTGCAACGTACTAGGGGCAGTTGCTGATGCCAATAGAGCAGATACGACAAGTCCGCAAGGCATGAAGCCAAGCAAAATGCCCAATAAATAACGTTTTAAAATATTGGAATTATTCATCAGTTTCGAAGAAGAGCGCGCAATAAATTTATATGGCGCTGCTATTTGAATGCTTGCCGCCCATGGAAAAAGAACAGATAAGCGTGGAAAAGCGCTTACTAAAAAAATAATACCTGCCAAAATTAACATCGGCGCAGTAATTAACGTTTTTAAGTCAGAAAACACAAAAGTTAGATTGATAATAGAA
Organism: Micavibrio sp.; assembly: GCA_002708415.1. Taxonomy (GTDB): domain Bacteria; phylum Pseudomonadota; class Alphaproteobacteria; order Micavibrionales; family Micavibrionaceae. The sequence continues at coordinate 23,795 of PANS01000001.1, forward strand.
TTCACCAAAACGGCAAGCGTAACATAGGTTGTCATACGTCCTAAATGATAGGGCAGAAGTAACGAAGAAGAGAGTTTTTGAACATGTGGCTGATTGTTAACTTGAGCCAATACAAAAGGTGAACACATGCCTGCGCAGTGCGTAAATCCGCCTACTATACCTGCCAGAAATAAGCTGATCATTAACCCATGCGAAACCACCGCGTCATGAATACACTGTCCAATGAACATCATAAACTCGTTTAAACTCCTTTTTTGATTATCAAAAAACAGATAGGGTTACGCCTTGACTAATGTCAATTTTAGCTTAGACAAACAGAAAAACAAAAAAGAGTTTTCTTTATGGATAGTGATTTAAAATACATAGCCCTTTTTCAAGATTGTGATTCTACTTTTTTAAATGCTCTTGAAGCGCAAAAACAGCGGCAAAACCACAAAAAAGGTAAAGTTCTCTTTATTTATGGTGATACAGCAGAACGTTTCTATTTTATAAAAAGTGGTTGGGTAAAATTATTTCGGGAAACTTTAGATGGAGCGCAAGCGGTTATAGACATTCTTCCTGCTGGGAATTTTATAGGTGACACAGCTATTTTCGAGAATGGTGTTTATCCATATAGTGCAGAAGTCGCAGAATCTGCTGAAATAATATCTTTACCTTTATCTAATCTTAAAAAAGAAATTGAAAATAACAATAAGCTTGCCTTAAATATGCTTAAAGCAGTAGCTGGCTATCGACGACAATTAGATAAAGAAATAGAGCACCGTTCTATTCAAAATGCATCGCAACGTATAGGCTGTTTTCTACTTCGACTTGCGGATCAAAGTAAGAAAAATAATGTCATTATTCACTTACCTTACGATAAAGCACTAGTAGCTTCGCGCCTTGGCATGCAGCCCGAAACGTTTTCTCGCGCTCTAGCAAAACTTCGTGAAAAAACGGGGATTTGCATAAAAGGAGCAACGATAGAAATGGATAACCTTGATCAACTTGTAAGTTATTCTTGTTCCGCCTGCACTTCAAAATTTCCATGCGAAGATCTGCAAGCAGCAGAATAATTGTTTATGGGGCTGTCCCAGATAATTACTGAATATTATCTTTAAGACGTTATAACTTTTCGTTCAATAATTGGAATTAAGCTGTCACTGGTGTGTAAGACAGATATGAAGTAATTTTCTGCCTGTGGATAGTAGTCTATCTTGTGCTTCCAATCCACTTCCCTACTGGATACGGTGTTTCCAAAAAGAGGTTAATCTTGACACAACAGGCTACATTTCTTGACCCAAATCACTCCAGTGGTATGACAATCACAGAGGTCGCCACTACTCTAAGCGTTTCTGAAGCATCAGTCCGAAACTGGATTAAAACAGGATATCTTAATTATAATCGAAACACTGGTATCACTACAGAATCCTTTGAACACTTCCGTACAAATGTTGCAGGCAAAGACAAACTAACAAAGCGGGCTAACAAATCCTTGCTCGATGATCACGATCATCAAACCCTAATTTCTAAAACGAACTCAGCGTTAGAGAATAACGGCAATCCTACTGTGCTTGCGTGGGAATACGAAAATTCCCTATCGAATGCTTATCGTAATAAAGAGGGCATTTATTATACTCCTGAAAATATCTGCAATAAAATGTTTTCGGATATTCCCGATCTTTCTGGTGACGAAAAATTCTGTGATCCGTGTTGTGGAAGCGGGAATTTTGTTATGGCGGCCATCCGACACGGCTTTTTACCCGAAAACATCTATGGGTATGATACTGATCCTACTGCAGTCGAAATAACCAAACGTAGAATATATGAAGATACGGGATATAATTCAGAGAATATCATATGCGCTGATTTTCTAAGCCTTTCATCAGATTGCGATGAAAGGCTGCCAGAGTTCGACGCCATACTAACAAACCCACCTTGGGGGAAAAAAATATCGAAAGAAGAAAAAGTGAAACTTGGCAATTTTCTGGGAGCGGGGAGAAGCCTAGATACGAGTTCACTATTTTTATTTGCGTCAATGAAATCACTAAAAAATGGCGGAACGCTAGCTCTATTGATGCCTGAATCATTTTTTAAAATAGCAACATTCCAAGATGCGCGTCGCCACCTGCTAGACGTTTCATTGATTAGTGTTAGGGATTTCGGCAAACCCTTTAAAGGGCTTTTAACTAAGGCACAGTCTTTCTGTGCGACTAAATTGAATCACAAAAAAGGAAATGTGTTCTGTTGCGTTGGAGATCGTACTTTCAAGCGCGGGCAAGAAACATTTTTGAATAATCCGGCCTGCATCATAAATTTTGAGAGTAGTCCAGAGGATGCATCCGTAATCTTAAAACTTTTTGGCAAACCATATGTAACATTGGAAGGCGGTTCCCGCTGGGGGTTGGGAATTGTTACAGGCAACAACAAGAAGTTCTGCAAAGATATGCCTGGTGAAGATTTAATGGCTGTCTACAAGGGAGTAGACATTCACAAAGAGGGGCTTAATGAACCGACAACGTTCATTCCAAAGGACTTATCTTTGTATCAGCAGGTTGCTCCTGTTGAATTATTCGAGGCGGATGAAAAGATTTTGTACCGTTTCATCTCTTCGAATTTGGTTTTTTATCACGATACCGAAAAGTCATATTTCCTGAATAGCGTTAATATGATTGTTCCAGCTGATGATTTTCCAATATCGAATGCAGGTATTACTCGTCTGTTTAACAGTGATTTGTTTAATTGGGTGTTTGCAAAGATGTTCAACACGCACAAAGTTTTGAGAGCGGACTTGGAGAAAATGCCTTTGCCAGTAGAGTTTCTAAAGGACAGAGATGATTTTACGGAAGAAGAGCTTTTGGAGTACTATGGAATAGAGAGGAGAGAAAATGGAACTTTCCGAGCTTAAGGATAAAATATGCGATGCTTTTGATGGCGATTGTGCAGAACTGAATAGAATTCTAAGAATTGTTGAGGCAGATGAGTCAATTTTCCCATTCAACGAATACGAACATTTGATATGCAACCTTATTGAGGTGGGGGGCATTACATTTAACAACTATATGGAGATTCGAACGGAGTATATCAGCGAAAACCCAAACCTATGGATATTTGAAATTTCGGCACCTAGGGGTTTCGGCGAGAAGTTTGCGCAAACATATGTGCAGGGAAAATGCTCGGCTCTCAAAAAAGCTTCAAAGAAAGTAGATCCCGATTTTTCTGGTGAATATGACCTATGGCTAGATGGAATTAAGATCGAGGTGAAGGCTTCGAGAGCGGTAGATAGCAATAGTGACGAGCCACTTTACATTAAAGCTTTGGCAAGAGATACGCAGAAAAAATTTCTGATGAATTTTCAGCAGCTTAAGCCTCAGTGTTGCGATGTTTTTATTTGGGTTGCGGTGTTTCGTGACGAAATTGTAATTTGGATAATGAATAGTGACGAGGTGGCAAACAACCCTCTTTATTCCAAAGGTCAGCATCGTGGAAACAGGGGGAACGAAGGGCAACTTCATATCAAACATGATAATATCCATGTGCTTAAGAAGTTTGAACTTGAAGGTGATGATCTTGGACAGGCGATCAAAGATGCTGTGTCTCGTCGAGGCGTTAAATTTACCTAAGATTGCCCACCGTCCGTTTACTAACTTTGAACAGTTGGGTTTTTCTCTTCTGAGCGGTTGTAAGGGCAGGGGGACGACCACTAATGTGCTCTCACTCTTTAAACCCCTTTAAATTTTACTCTTTATTGTCTATACTTACGGCATGGTTTATTTATTAACCAAAAGCCGTCTCGCCTTACATAAATTTCCATAAATTTCCATAAATTTTATAGCCAAAAGACGTACAGTCATCCTTTTTTGATAAACAAACTGGGTTGGCGAATTGCTCTTTATAAACAAGGGGTTATAACCTTATTCAAATACTTTTTTCTTTTGGTGTGAAAATTAGTCTATGAAATCTGGTTTAGGCGGTAAATTAGATAATGACTTATCAATCCATTTGGGTGTGTTGGGTGAAATCACTGCAATAGCTGTTAATAAAATTAGAATGAAATATAGCGTAATAGATTTATTTTTTACGTACCAAATTTCAAGATCAGATTTGTATGGAATGATGCTTTCTTTGTAGAAGGTGAAAGGATCATCGCGTCCATCTAGATAACGTTCTTCATCTCTAAAAACGATAGAACCAATGCCAGTTAATCCTGGTCGTATTGTGTTTAGTGTAGTTTGTGCTTCATCACTATAGTGCTGATAGATTTTCGGTGTCATTGGGCGAGGACCGACAACACTGATATCTCCTTTGAATATATTGATGAGTTGCGGTAGCTCATTTAACTTTGTTTTTCTTAAAAAATTGCCAAAAGGTAAGACACGAGGATCATTTTTAACGGTGATATCGCCTGATCCCATATTTTCACTATTCTTCACCATGGTGGCAAATTTCAGGAGGCCAAATAATTTTCCGCTACGTCCGACGCGTTCTTGAACGTAGAAAACTTCACCTTCACCTGTGAAACGCAGAATTAAAAGGATGGGTAGCAAAAAAGGCACTAATGCAATTAAGGCTAAACCAGAAAATATAATATCAAAAAATCGTTGCATGATTTTATCTCTACATTTTGCTTTTGAATTTTTCAGGATGTTCAAAAGCTGTTTCTGTAAGGGGCGTTCCT
>PANS01000002.1 GCA_002708415.1 Micavibrio sp.
CACTCATGGCCGGAATATCAATAACCGTAATCCACCACAAAAGGCCGCTATCGAGTAACGTTCCCATTATTCATTCCTTTTAGATTTAATTGTTCTTAAACGTCGAAATCAGATGAAGCTTGATGTGTTTTCGATCCACCGCTCCATTGTAATTTTGGTATTGTGTAGCGTGCATATTTAATACGCATTGGCTCTAACGACAACGCTCCCGCAACCGCATCCAAACCATCATCTTTATTCTTGGTGCGTTTGGGTTGCCATTCTGACATCTCTGTTAAATACGGTGTTTGCCGAACACTATCGTGAATATATAAAGCGCGCGCTGCCATCACCGCATCATAACTTTCTAAAATACGGTCATCTTTATTTTTTGAATTATGCTTTTCTAAAACCGAACAGGGTACACGTGCGCGTGACAATTCTCGTTTTAAGATGCCTGGCAAATATTGCCCAATGCCATTTGTTTCAACCGTAATCGAGGGTATAAATAATTCATGAGCAAGACGTGCAACAATACGGCACTGCGCCGTAGCCTCATCCTCTTTGGCTTTAGGGTCAATTTTAATATATTCAACATGCTGTACATAATGTCGCCCTTCATTATCCGAAAACACAACTGCCAAAACGCTTGAATCGCCTTTGGCCGCGCCAAACGCTGGGTCCCACCATGCACTACAAGAAACAAGTTTCGTTTGCCCTAATTTTAACTGAAGCTCTCCCCCCGCCTCATGCGCCGTTAACACCTCATCATAAAACTCTAATAACGCCGTATTCAGACGCGATTTTAAAACATTCTTTGGCTCTAACATCATCTGCGAGCTAAAACGATTAGGGCCAGCTTGCATACGTATCCTTTTAATATCATCTAAAGAATAACGCTCTTCCCATGCAGAATTTCCTCGCCCATCAAGAATAGGAATTTTAAGACGCCTATATTCATGTAAATAAGATTGCTTCTCCCCTATTTCCATACGCGGCTGATCGGCATAAATAGAAAAATACGTGTGCGGCGTACCAACATAAAGCTGCCGTCCACCTGCACTTAAAATAAAGTTACTTTCCGATAGTCGATTACGCAAACCCTCTCGTTTATCAACGCTATCACAAGTATTTGGCACTTCAACATCATCATAGATAACCAAGTCAGCACGGCTTCCTGTGATATTGCCTGTGATCCCTGCCGCAATAACCGATGGATCTCGCATTTCCATGTCGCGATCAATGGTAAAACGATCTGACGCCCATTGATCAGGATTGCTTGGCTTTAACTCTTTAGTAAAGGGGTGCAACTCAATAATTTTTTTAATATTGCGTACCATCTTGGTGGCCAAATTATTTTCAGCCGCCAAAACCATAATGCGTAAATTTGGATCACGCCATAAAAGCCATGCACAAAAAAGCCCTACCAGCGTTGATTTACCGCAAGATCGAAAAGCCATAAGCAGCAATCGTGTCTCACCTGCTTCCCACATTTCTTGCAACCAATCAACAATGCGGCAATGCACTTTGGGTGTTGTGAACCCCTGTATCATATTCCACGTTTCAAGAAATAAAGCAAAATCGAGCGTTGGATTTTTTTTAGGCATCGCTTTGACCGCCTTGCCTATTGATACTGACACGCTCTTGCGCCTCTTTGATCATATCAAGCAACTCTTTTTTGCTCTCTTCTGGTGTTTCGTTAATCGCCGCATCATCAATCACAATCCTTGCTAATTTAATCAACGCTTCAAGGTGCGAGATTACAGATTTGCCCGCTTTTTGTTGCTCTATTGTTAATTTCATCGTCGCCGTTTTATCGAGATTTTTTTCTTTCTCTCTAAAAACATGCGTATCAATTGTTGTTATTTTTGTGTGTTTATGAAGTACGCTTCGTATCGCTTTTGGCAAATAACGCACCAATTGCGCTTTCGCGCAGGCATTAAAATCTTCTGACATAGACATGTCCCTGTTTTGTATTTTTATTATTTTAAAATTTACTCACGATGTACCATTGCCCACCATCCGAAACGACAGTGATCGCTTTGTACTGTGCATTTAACGGTTGCGTATAATTATCAGGACCAGAGCCCCCAAGCTCACTTACACTAATGACATTCGATGACACATCCGTTTTCTTAATTGTAACAGTACGCCCTATTGCTTCTGGCGCATTAGCCGGAGGTAATCGCGCTTCTAACGCACCGCCAAAAGAAGAAAGAAGATATGTATCTACCGCTAAATCTAAATCATAAATGCCAGAGCCATCAAAATAACGTGTATTGCCACTAGAGCGATTAGAAGCAATCACAAACCATTCTGCACCATTTGAGATCATTGAGACGTAATCATTCTCTGATCCCAAATAATAATTACGATTATCTGGCCCTGCGCCTGAATTCTCAGTAACCGTAATTACATTCTTGGAACTATCTATTTTTTTCACCACCATCATCGCTCCAACGGCATCACCCGCATTTGGCAAATTTACAGATAATGCCCCACCAAAAGATGACACCAAATGCACAGAATGTGATGTATCAAGCGTTACACTCCCGCTTGTATCAATATATTCTGTATCATATCGCGCTAATGTTGCATTCAAATCAGTAACAGTTGTTTTTTGCAGGCGGTTTTTAAACGGATAGCCTGCATTATACGCCGTATATTCGCCGCCCGATAAATCCCATATCGCTGCTCCATCAGACACTGAAAGCAAATTATAAATCGCTGTTTCAATCGAGCCGCTTTCAAGTTTTACATTCGGCACTTGGTTAAAGCTCTCCGTATACGGGTTTATGAGCAGCGTTTTATTGGAATTTGCGCCGATAATAAAACACCCTTGCGCCGTTCCATCAACATTCGCTTCACAATCTATAAACGAATTATTATAACGCCCATGCTCAACATAAAAACCCGCTCCTGTCATTGGCGCGCTTAATGAATAAGCACGGCAAGCGTGAAACTTATTGGCATTTGGTGTATCCCCTGCGCCACTTAATGTTAAATGAAAGCCATGTATTGCAGGCTGTTCAACGAGCACACGATCAAAATTATTCCAATAGGTCGGCTTATTGGTATCATTATAACCATCAAGCTGAACGCCTATATTTGCACCACGTATTACAATATCTGAAACACTTGTTTGCACGCATGGGCGATCACGGCCATAGAGCTTAATTCCGATATCACTATTTTCTATTCTAAATTTAGATAACGTTGCATAATCTGCAATAACCTCAATCGCATTAAAGCTATTATCCTGACAAAGAAGATTAGACGTCTGCCCTGCTCCAACAAAGCTCTGCTTCTCTCCAATTGTAATTGTTCCAGAAATTAAATAATTTCCTTCAGGAAGATATACACTGTCATAAGCCGTTAAAGCTTGTTGAATGGATAAAGTATCATCTGTAAGGCCGTCTCCTTTTGCGCCAAAATCTTTCACCGACACCGCATCAATGAATTTATCTTGAGAAGTGCGGGTCACTGCGCCACTTCCCAATGCCGTAAAGTCAGGCGCGGCCATAGAACCTTCTAATGACACCGCAACAGGATCACCATTCCCATCAAATCCGAGCGCTTTATTTGCACGCATGTTACGATCTGGCATCGTTGTTACGCTCGGCACTTCATCATCGCTATAACGCAGCATTGAAGATATATAACGATTCACCTGCTGAACAGAGGCCGTTAAATAATCCAATTCATTGTTAATAGCTTGCGCAGAAAAATCTCCACCTTCCAAAAAATCCGTAACACGTTCTAAAGGCAATAATCGCTCTAACGTTAAAACAACACCGCTTAACGGCGCAGAATCAAATGCAATCGTTCCCCCTTCTGTTTGTCCAGCATCGGTAATATCAAAACCAGCATATTGACGCGCCCCATCAAAATAGACGGCCAAATCTTCACTGGCAAAGATTGGAAAAGGGTATTCAAAAACTGTTTGTGTTCCATTGGCAACATAACGCACAATTGGCTCTATTGCTGGCATCTTAATATGATCAGGCATATTCACTCCAAAATTCTATATTTTATAATTATTTAATGTTATCGTTCGATCATGAAAAAAATGATCATTACGCATGTTTTACTAACGCTTTTAGTCGTTATTGTTCTTGCAATTATTGCTTATTTTTCCTTACAAAAAATTGCCAACGCGGAAGATTTTTGTGATATGTGGGATGATAAATGTACGGACACATCATATAATTACGACAACCCGTTTAAAAACAATCAAAGCAATGATATTTATGGTGAGCGCAACGACAAAGAAAACGCGCTCAAAGAACGGTCAAATGATGGTCGATTTGAAGCATCCAACACTTCTCGCAATCCAGATAAAACAATAAGCAAAACAATATTGCGTCAACTTAATGAGCGTTAAAACGGATCTTAAAAGATATCTAAAAAACCTTTTATAGATTCCAACGGGGATACTGTTTCTTTTAACTTATTTTTTTGATTTAACTGTTCTCGTTGTAATGTATTAACGCGCTTTCGTTGTGTTGATTCTTGATCAATCGCGTTTAGTCTTAAATTATCAAGATTTTCACGCGCCATTTTATCTTGATCACTCTCTTCAAAAAGGCCTAACAAAACCGCTTCAGAAGACCCACCATTGGAATTCACACCACTAGAGCCAAATCGCGCCCTTTGGCGCGCCACAGCACGTTTTAAGGCTGAGCGCCTTTGGTTTTCCGCCTCTTGCGCTTTTACCAAGATACCTTGTTTTTCTAAGGCGGAATTCTGCGCTTCTTGCTGTTGTTGTAATTTTTGTTGTTGCTGTAATTGAGATAAAGCCAAATCAGACGCGCTATTGTTATCATCAAAAAAATCAAACCCTTTCCCTAAAACATTAGCAACTGGTTTGATCGTACTAATAACTTTATTGGCCACACTAAGAGCCGTTATCGCTTGCGATGCTATCGGTGCAATAGTTCCCATTTCTTTCTCCTATTTATTTTTAAATTCTACTAATCGTTAACTTTAAGCTCAGTTGTCACAGACAATAATGTGAAAGGATACGGAACAGATTGTTCAATACGCCATAAAGGTCTCGTTCCATTTTGTTGCCATCCCAGAGCGCGCACGCGTACATCTTCACTAATCACGGGGGGCGGCGCACCGATAATCGGGTCTTCACCAAACTCCTTAAGAGACACATCTCGTAACCCCCGACCAACATCAAGTCGCAGCGCCTGCGTTTTTTCAAACCTAAAGAGTATTTCAACAAGTCGTGTTCGACGTCCACTCGCTCCTTGATCCGATATAACCGGCGGCAATGGCTCAATCACATGCGTATAAGCCAAACCAATTTCCACATTACTCGCCGGATTGTTCAACGTGACAGAGCCGTTCACAACGTTTTGATCATCTTGAACAACACCATCGGCCAAAATAGAAACTGTTTTACCTTCCAGATGATCTAACCCTGACCACGTATCAGTTGGTGTAGCGACCTCACCCGTCAAAGCAGAGTCTAAGTTCAAAGCATCATCAAAAAGCTCAATCATGAAGGCCCCTTCACGTTCAACCAACATATAAACATTTTCACCAACTACAGTGACAGAACGCACCACACCTTGCGTTTCATGAAGTGTCCATGCCGCGACTTGTTCTGCGCGATACATTGTGAGTGTTGCAAACTTACCATCTTCACGGACGATAAAAAGCAAACGCCTTGATGCATCAAAATCTTGATCAATCGGTCTATCTAAAATATGACGTGATAATAAAGCAATGTCTGTTGCCTGATAAGCTTGCTCAATATCCGTATAAAGAAATTCACGCATTTCTTTTTTATTACGTGCCACAAACAACGTTGCACCATCAACCGTCACAGGAGGAATATAGCGCTCAATGACCGATCCAACACGTGTCTGACGATTAAGCTGCACTGTTTCTGGTGTTAAAGGATCTCCTGTTACCATCCATTCTGCACCGCTCGTAAATACTTGCAAATGACGGCCTGAAAAAATTCCACGAATAGCGTTAACCTGATCAGACAAAATGGCAAATTCAATCGCCTCATCATCTAAACCAGTTCCAAGATCAAAATTGAATAAATCTCCCGAACGCGAAAACCATAACCGATTTGGTAAATCGCGCGAGCCACCAATAACCAATCTATCTTGATAAAAAGCAACATTCACAGGATAACCACGAACTGCTGAAAATGCTTGTTCTTGCCAATCAATCGTTGCATCCATACTTGCCAAATCTTCAACGAGGTTAACACTAATAACTGTTGGTGAATTATATGCAGTTACATCTGCCTCCACGCCACCAATACGAATTCGCGTTCCTGCATGAAGCGGATCAAAAACATCACTAGATGCGGTAAGGGTAATAGTGCCCGCTGTACCACTTGGCGTTAATGTTACATCACTTGCTGCAAACTTATAGTAAGGTTGATAAACGACACTATCTTCCGTATAAAACACCCAATCTTGGAGTGAAAAGCTACCATCGTCCTTACGGATCAGTTTTGTCGGTGCATAATCAGGATGCACGAACAATAATGTATCGGCGCTTTGCGTCCATGTCACTTGATCAATATCATTCATCGGCCAAGGAGCGGATAAAGAGGTGATCAAAACATCGTCAAGATAAACATCGATATTATTTGCCGTTACGGCGAGCAAATAAGTTTGTTGCGTATTAAATTCAAATGAAATCAGGCGGCCATTTCCTGAAATCGTATCAATATATCGCATACCTGCGCGGCGCGTTACGCCGCCCGTTGGATAAATAAATATATTTCTTAATTCCAAAGCACCATTTGCATAGGCGCGTAAATCACCACGCCCCAGCAAGCTTTTAGAAACTTCACCAGAGGCAAAGTTTGTTTTAACATCTCTAATTCTAGTCATTAACTTTCCCCTAATTAGTCTCTCACATCAATTAGTGAGAAATCTTGTATCTTGTTTGGTGTATCTTGCATCGCGTCGATAGAACGCGCTTGCGCAAATTCTTTGTTGGCAATGCGAAACATCACTTCTGCACGACTAGTGTTTTCTGTTACAGGAATGCAAAACTCTGCTGCTAAACGCGTGATAAGAACCATATCGAAAAAAGGCGGCGTCTCCGCTTCATCAGGATTGAAAATATAACTCAGCACAACGCTTTCATAATCGGTATGGAGTTGATCACGTGATATTCTATATTTTACACCCTGACTTTCCGCAGATGATCCTGCAGAAATTGCGCGCAAAAAATCATTTGGTAATTGATAGGCGTATTGATAATCAGCCGTCGGTGAAATACTCAACTGTGTCAATTCGACTTGCCCAGTTGCAAAAGTCCATGGATAGCTTGAGAGAATTGAATTGCGAAGCGTTTCATAAAGCGCTCCAGCAATTTCAGATTCTGCACTACCATCATTAAACGACGTAATGGGCGCAGCGCCAATACGTATAAGTGCGCGCGAACAAAGCGCGATGTCATTAAGAGCCATAATAAATTGTCCTTTTAAAATAAATAAAAAAGACCTCCCCTCCCTACTCACATAAGTGAGATAAAGGGAGGAAAGGCCGAGTTGATANCAGACTTAAACAAGCACTAAAATCGGCGATGAGCGAGCNACCNTAAAGACAGGTGAAATATAAATCTCACCTACACCAGAGGAGGACGAAGGAAGGGGAAAAGCGCTCAAAGCTTTGCTGTTTATGTTTTGGACTTATTTAAGAATAAACCACAACACTAACAGTACCGCCGGAAGCAGCAGTAACAATATAAAAACTTGTCACTGGCGTGCCATCTGTATCAACGTTTGCAATGATAAGGTCACCAACATTCATCATGTCCGCGGCATTATCAAAGTAATTAGGGGTGGCTACTGAATCATCTTCAGTTTTATAGTGCCACAACGTAAAATTATTCGCATAAGCCAAAACACTTACATCTGATAATTTTAAACTCATTTTATTTCTCCTTTATATTTTTAAATAAATTTTATGATCGATAAAACGAGCGATTAGTCTGGCGTTTCATCACAGTTAATAACAACAACACCAGTTTCATCGACAAGAGACGAACCCTGACTAACCATATTGTTAACAAAGTGTGCAGCGCGATCACCATGCCAGCTCACATCTGTCTGAACATCAGAACCAACCGCGTGGCCAATAGCTGTTTTATGGTAGTAGTAACAAGAGCGAATATCGTTACCATCAATGGGAAGACCAGAATGTGGTACCCAGATTGTACCCAGCCACATTTTTGCCTGTGTCATGCTTGAAAACGGAAGATCGCCGTTGCCGATATAATCTGCGTTCACAAATTCTTCGATCTTCAATAGATCGCTCCACTGTTTCCAACCAATAACAGCGTAACGCTGCCCATCGTCTGGAACATCTGTATCGCCAAAGGTTTCAAAAGCTTCCAAAATTTTATCTTTTGTAAGACCAACATTGGCATCAGCAATTACATTAGAACTTGCGCCAGATAGAGCATCAATGATGAGTTCGTCTGTTTTACGACCCAAAGCGCTCGCGCCTGCAGAGGCAATAACCTGACGTTCATCAATATTCGTTTTAAGTTCATCAAGACGATCGACCCAATCACCAGCATAAAAATCTTGTAAAACACACTCAACATTTGAATGGGCTAAATTCATCACAGGCACCATTCCATGAGTGGATTTCGTCGATGCCGTACCTTTTCCGACTTTTTGAAATACTGTCGATGCGCCTTTAACTTGATTTATTGTACGCACAGTATTTCTGAGTTTAGAGCCTTGTCTTTGATAGGCTTCATGAACTTCACGTTCAAATTGCTTAATAAAAGCTTGATCAATGGTTGTAGACATACCATTTTCCTTTCTCGTTTTCGTTATGGAGTTGATCCGTCAGAAACGTCTTAAGTTTTCAGAAAAATCATCATCAAAACTATTCAAAATGTTTTTTTGAATAGCCGTTTGACTACTGACTCGACCTGGCTCTATAGGCTTCTGTTTGTCCAAAAAGTGGGGCATGCGATGATAAGCACCCATGTTATCCACCAAATGGAACAAAACCTTAAAATAAGGGGATTTTGTAAGAACACCGTAATTCAGCGACTAAGCCGCTGTTTAAAATCGCAATTATGGCGTTGATAAAGATAATATAGGAATTTATTCTTATATTGTCAAGGATTTCTTACACATTTCTTATATTTTTCTTTATTTTCATATTTATTTGTATTATATTTAAGGCAATAAAAACCCTGCATAATAGATATGCGATAATTACATAACTAAAATGGGAATTAAATGCTTTCAACTATACTAGATTCATTGCGCATCAGTGCCAGTAATGACGATCAGCACAACCTGCGTACGCATCCGCGCCGCGAAGTTGACAGCTGTGTTGCCATGATTGACGGAAAAATATTTCCCGTTAAAAACTGGAGCAATGGCGGCGCCCTACTCTCTGGTCTCGAACATACAATTGGCGAGAACGATGAAAAAGAAATTACACTTAAATTTAAACTTTCTGATCGCGTGATGGATATCACACATACTGGTAAAGTACTGCGCAAAGTTCACGATAAATTCGCTATGAAATTTGCACCTCTCACGCAAGAATTAGAGAAAAACTTTCAAACTGTGATCGACGATTACGTCACGCAAGAATTTGTAAATTCTCAGGCATAATTTTTAGTACAATTTCAAAAACATAAAAAAGCCCCTCATGAAGGGGCTTTTTATTATCCGTAGTACAAAAATATTATGAATTACTATAAAGGCGTTGAAACCCTTCTGTTACTTTTGCGACAAAAGATGGATCTTTATCTTTCCAATATTTAGGATCACGCATCATTGACTGTAGATCAAGACTATCTGACCCCCCCGCGCTGTCCAACGTTTTCACATCAACAGTAGGCTCATCGTTATTCATCATACGATATAGAGCAAGAACACCATCATAAGAACTAGACAAACTATCTAAAACATCAGCTGGTAAATTCTTCTGGCCAAAGGCAAGTAACTGTCTTGCAACTTCCTGCCATTTATCCGCGCCACCAAAATATTCTATTAGTTTTTCGACTTCACGATCCGCTTCAAAATCACCAGCCATTTCAACAATCATGGGTACCATTACTTCGGCGGCAAGATCATACACAACTTGCACCTGCTCATTCGTAAAACCCTTTTCATGAAGACGTTTATTGATCTCGCCATCAGGTGTAAAAAGACCATGGTCACATTTAACATCATAATCTTCATGATTCTTTGGCGCAGAAGGTGAGCTTGATAATTTTTTCTCCAGTTCCTTGTACGATTTCAACATCTGTTCTGTACGCAATGCTCCTGTTTTAGGGTCTTTGAATTTTTCCGGAATTTCATTATCCAGAAGAGTATCGTTTTGAGTGTTTGGCATATTTTTCTCCTTTATAAGATTATGTAATAACTCATATTTAGTTGTTAAAATGATTAGAAAGAACCGCCTCTACCGCGATCAATCATGCGCAAAATTGTTGCAACTAGGGAGCGTTGCCCCTCGGCATAACGAAGCTGTTCATCGCTCACATTTGGTCCATGCGCGCGTTGGAACGTCATAACCTGAAGATAAGATAGAGCTCGCTGTCCATCATCTGTTGAGAAGAGGCGTGTAAACACACGTTCCATATCTTTTTGCTCCAACTTTACAGATGGGTTTGTAAAAACCATATCCTCGCCACGACCATTAGAAAGAGGTTTATTAAACATGTGTGCCCTCTCCTTCTATCGATTGAACAGCAGTATCAAGATTACGCTTAATTAAATCACTTGGAACGCCTAAAGCTTCTCCAACAAATTTTGCCGCGCGATGTTTATCAACTGTTTCTGCCGCTTCGCCGCCCATTGATAAAACTGTTTCAATCCATGTCAGTGTGTTTTGAATACCCTTTTGTGCCTGCGCTCTTGCTAAAGGCGAACGGTATTCTAAACAAACCGTTCGACCATCAAGGGCAATATCTGGAATCTCTCCGCGACGTTTAAGAATGCTAAACGCACGTTGAACAAGCGGCGTTAGTAACTCTGACTGTAAACGCCCATATGTTGCACCGAGTAATAAAGCCATTTCTGCAGAGCGTTCTACAACTTCTGTTGCACTCATACGATGTCCAGATAGTGCGCCTAACTTATCGGCTAATAATGCATGACGGATACGTGATCTCAAATCATCAAGAACAAGTTCAGAAACATCAAATCGACCAGGCATTTCCAATGGTTTTAACCCTTGCGATCCAACTGCCTTTGGAATAATTGCCCCTGGAACAAGTTCGATATTTGCAGGATTTAACACACCATCATCATCAGCCTGCCAAATTCCTGTCACCGCAATAGATGCATTTTTTAACACAAGCTCTACAACCTTGTTTGCCGTTTTAATATCAGGCAAAGCCTTCATAACAGGCGAACGCCCATAAACCTCGCCAGGCGATTTTGTCCAACGGAAGGAAATTGCTGGAGAGCTTTGAAAACGCCCATCAGATAAAACAACTGGCGTATTTTCATGCATTAAAATAGCTTTAAATTCATAGCTTCCATTATTGGGAACAACCATTTCTAAAACATCAAATGTATGATCAGGATTTTTATCACCATCGCGTAAAATATTCACTGGCAGTTTCGCAAAAGGATAACGTGCAAACAACTTAGATAGTGTCAAGGATAGCTCTCTAAATGATCCATCAATAAAACCATTATTACCTTCTTCTAAAACAATATCGCTTAATGGTACGGCAGAGAATTTAAACGCGGAAAGAGAACCTGGTTCAGTTTCTTCAAAATAAAGCGTTGAAGTTCCACCAACCGCTAAATCTAAAAAGCACTGATGCATTTCAACAGCAAAGTTTGAATTATCAAAATGTGCCTGAATAGTTTGCGCTGTTTTTTCTAAAATTGGCGCTAAAGCTTCAGTTTCCGCTTCTGTGAGGTCAGGGCCCGGCTTAAACCCAAACCACTGTGACCATGGCGGCGTTAAATTACCAAGCAAGCTTGCGGCTAATTGATCAACCGCATCCATTGCCGTTCCATCATATAAATTTTGCATCCGCTTTC
>PANS01000003.1 GCA_002708415.1 Micavibrio sp.
GTAGTAATACGCATCTTGGTAATCAATCGGCGGAAAATCGACCTTTGCCCAATCAGGTTCTGGCATAGTGAGCCAATGGCGATAAGCTTTCAGCCGAAGCTCTAACATCCATTCTGGCTCATCTTTCTTTTTAGAAATGAGCCGAATGATATCTTCATCGAGGCCCTTTGGCGCGTATTCCATTTCGATATCGGTTTCAAAGCCCGCTTCGTAAGTCGAGAGCGATTTAACCGTATCAATGGTTTCTTGATCAATATGTGAAGGTGTCGGCGCGTCAGTCATTACATTGCCCCTTTCATCATTTGATCAAGTGAAACATCCTCTAATGCTTTTTGCATGGCGGCATTTACAGGATTCCATTGCCCTTTAATTTTGCAATTCACCTCATGCGCGCAGCATTGCTCGCTCTGCTCAACGCAGGCCGTCAACGCAATTGGCCCATCAAGCGCCGTAATCACTTCGGCCATATTGATATTTTCTGGCATTTTAACCAGTGAATAGCCACCGTTAATACCGCGCTTTGATGCAATAATATCTTTTTTTGTCAAAAGCTTTAAAACTTTTGAAACCGTTGGCTCTGGCAACGCTGTTTTTTCAGACAAGCCCGTTGCGCTCAACAGCGCCCCATTGTGTGATGCCATTTCGGCCAAAATCACCACCGCATAATCCGTCATTTTTGATAACTTAATCATTGTTTTTACTATATTTTTATAAACCGTACTTTTCAGGTACGCTTTATGCTCTTTTTTTGCTGTCACCGCAAGTATTTTTGATACAGAATGAGCATTAAACAGCTGGAAAATTCACGAAAATGATCAAGATCAAACAAGACCACGAATTTCAAACACCGACAGATAAGCTTATTTGGGTTATGCAGTGCCTGCGCGACCCTAAAAATGGCTGTCCGTGGGATATAGAGCAGGATTTCAAGTCGATCCTGCCCTACACACTTGAAGAAGCTTATGAAGTCGCCGATGCCATTGAACGCAATAATATCTCGGATCTTCAAGAGGAACTTGGCGATTTGCTCTTACAAGTGGCCTATCACGCACAAATGGCCAAAGAATTAAATCATTTTGACTTTGATCAGGTCGCAAATGACATTGCCGATAAGATGATATCGCGCCACCCTCATGTTTTCGGGGATAAGAGCGCGGCAAACGCCGATGATGTGAACGAAATCTGGGATCAACAAAAAGATAAAGAAAAATCACAGGCTGGTGCGCTTGATGGTGTGACACGTGGTTTGCCAGCCCTCCTTCGCGCACAAAAATTACAGAAAAAAGCCGCCAAAACAGGTTTTGAATGGCCTAACACAGACGGCGCTTTTACAAAATTAGAAGAAGAACTTGGTGAATTCAAAGAAGCGATGGAAAGTGATGATGTTGACCACCAAGAAGAAGAGCTCGGTGATATGCTCTTTTGCATGGTGAATTTCGCCCGTATGAAAGGCCTCAACGCCGAAGAAGCGCTGCGCAAGGCCAATAACAAATTCATTAAACGCTTTTCTGGTATGGAAGATGATTTTAAAACCAGCGGCACGCAACTATCCAATGCCTCACTTGGTCAGATGTTGGATGTTTGGAATAAGCAAAAAAGAAAATAACTACAGATTGTTATATAATGTTTCTAAATATAATTATTAAGAAGCAACCCGTAAATCTCATCCCACGTATCCTGATCAGGCGTACAGATAAGACCGCCACGCAGATCTTTGGCTTCATAGCTTGAACCATCCCATTTTTTAACCACGCCGCCGGCTTCACGCATCATAAGGCCGCCAGCTTGATGGTCCCATGGACGAATACGCGAATATAAGGAAAAATACGCATCACCCGATAAAATCTCTAAATATTCATGCGCACAGCACATATAGGTACGAATATCCCCAAACTCATTTTCAAGAACATCATGCAGATCTTCTTTCATTTTTGGCGGCAAGAATTTTCGACTGATAAAACCGCGCGCCTCATTCAAAGGTTGGTCCAACTTAGGATGAGACACACACACACCAGCAAGCTCAACCCCACTTCCCTTTTCTGTAATGGCCATACGGTCTTTCGGTATATCTAAAATCCACGCCTGAACAATTTCTCCGCCATGGGCCAGCGCGACTATCGTTCCAAATTTTTCGTTACCGCTTGCAAAATTATTCGTTCCATCAACAGGGTCAATAACCCAAACATACCCCTCCTCTTGGCCGAGCAAGCTAATATCCGTTTCTTCTTGTGAAACGGCTTCTTCACCTAAAACCAACGATCCAGGAATTAAATCTTTAAAAACACGTGTGAGCTCAACTTCCGCCTCAAGATCAGCAATCGTTACCAAATCAGTTGGTCCAGTTTTTGAATTCACCTCGCTTTCTAAAAGATTTTGGAAACGTGGGGTGATTTTCTCTGCCGCAACTTCACGGATATAACCAGATACTTTATCAGGATCTATATGGATCAACGCTTAAGCTTTCTTAATGTTAGAGGGTTCTTCTTCACCATCAGAACCATAACCAAAATGACTTTCAAACTTATCTTTATTGGCAGGATCAATGGTAACAGAGAGTAACACACTCCCTTCCTCATCGCTACGTGAAAGCACTTCAGAATTATCGTATAACCATGACAGGGCCTTACCATCAGAAACGGGAATACTATACGTTAATTCATGACTATTCCTTGATAAATAAGAATCAATAGCTTGCAAGAGCTCGCCTACACCTTCACCCGTGATAGCCGACACACCCATTGTTGTATCGCTAAATTGAATGGCTCTCTTTACGTCAGCTAGGCGATTTTCAGGACAAATATCCATCTTATTCACGACTTCAAACAAACGACTATCATTTTCAACATCAACACCAAGATCAGAAAGAATCCCAAGCACATCCTTCCTATGTTCTTCAAAATCTGGCTGCGTGCTATCGCGCACATGTAAAATTACATCCGCATGTTCAACTTGCTCTAATGTTGCGCGAAAAGACTCCACAAGATGTGTTGGTAGATCCGTAATAAATCCAACCGTATCTGACAAAATAACACTGCGCCCAGATGGCAAAGTCAACTGACGCAAAGTCGGGTCAAGCGTCGCAAATGGTAGATCCTCTGCAAATACACTCGCGCCAGTCAAACGATTAAAGAGCGTTGATTTACCTGCATTCGTGTATCCAACAATGGCGACGATTGGGTAGGGAACACGTTCACGTGATTGACGCCCCAATTCACGTGTCTTTCGCACCTTTGCCAGCTCTTTTTTAAGAAGAGAAATACGTTCTCCAATAAGGCGGCGGTCAATCTCTAGCTGGCTTTCACCTGGTCCGCCAATAAAGCTCGTGCCCCCACGTTGACGTTCAAGGTGTGACCAAGCTTTCACAAGACGGGACTTTTGATATTCAAGCTGCGCCAAATCAACCTGTAAACGCCCCTCTTTTGTTTGCGCCCGCTGACCAAATATTTCAAGAATAAGTCCCGTACGATCAAGAACCTTGGCACCCCAAACTGTTTCTAAATTACGCTGTTGGACGGGGCTTAAATTGTGGTTTACAAAAACGATTGTTGGTTCAAGTTGTTTAACAAAATCCCCTATACGCTCAATCGTGCCCTTACCAAAAAAATTGCCCGCATTCAGCTTGTTAATATTGGCTTTTTCAAAACCAACTTCTTCAATATTGATTGCATGAACGAGGCCTTTAGCCTCTTCTATTTGATGGTCAAGATCGCGCTCAATAAACACACCACTGCGCGCCTGTCTTGAAAAAACAGGCTGCACAATAAAGGCCGTCTCCTGTGGATCGGCGGTTTCGTAATAAGGACTACCCAAGAGAGATTTCTACTCGTCTGAACTTTCTGCTGACTTTTCTTCACCTTCTGCATCTTGAAGATTTAAAGGGCCACCCGGCATAATCGTTGAAATTGCATGTTTATAAACGAGTTGAACGTGTGATTCACGACGCAACAACATCGAGAAATTATCAAACCACGTAATAATACCCTGCAATTTTACCCCGTTAACCAGAAAGACCGTCACAGTCATTTTTTCTTTACGGATGGCATTCAAGAAAACGTCCTGTACGTTTTTGCCTTTTTCAACCATGGTTATTTTCCTATTTTTTTGTTTATTTTTGGTTGGTTACAAAGAAGTATTAAAACAGAAAATAAACTCTCGCAAGCCTTCATTTACGCTATTTTAGCCGTTTGCGGCTCTTTTTGCTCCAATATAAAAGAATAAAACGCGTTTGTTGTCATAAAATTATGCTTTGGAGCATATTTTTCTATTAAATCAGGGCGCTCACCTCCATTTTGTATGAAAACAGCATCGCACCCTGTATTTTGAGCACACAAAAGATCCGTTTCAGTGTCACCAACATATAAAATATCTGCAGGCGTCATATCTGAATGGATTTCATTGATAGAAAACAACAAAGGAATAGCAGATGGTTTGTCTCTATCGGCATAACCTGCCCCAACAGTGCTAGAAAAATATTTATTCCATTCCATATGCTCAATAACAGCACTTAACGCCTCATGCCTCTTATTGCTAACAACGCCTAATGGCAGATCCATCTCTGCGAGAGTATCCAGAACATCCTTTGCCCCATCATAAGGTTTGGCGCTTTCTAAATTATACTTATCGGTATATTCAAATAACAAGGCCATAGCTTCTTGGGCTTTGTCTCCATAGATTTTAGGATATAGCTCTCTAGTAGAAAGACTGGAACACCCAAAGATGTCATCCTTTGTCCATAAAGGCTGGTTCATAAACTCACGGACATGATTATGAGCTCCCAACACCCAATCTGTGCTATCAACTAACGTCCCGTCCCAATCAAAGATAACCGCTTTATATTGTTTCATTATAGACCCGACTCCCAATGCACCTGTTTTCCACGCAGTCCATCAACATAGGCGCGATATTCTTCATAAAGTCTATGCGCCATTTTTCCTGGCTTCCCATCACCGATTTTATGACCATCAATTTCAATAACTGGTGTAATTAGAGCTGTCGCACTACTCGTAAATGCTTCGTTTGCTTCATAGGCTTCTTTGGGTGTAAACAAACGCTCTTCAAGTTGTAAATCATTTTCACGACATATCTTTTCAATAGCTGTTCGCGTTACACCGCGCAAAATATCATACGATACTGGGCGCGTCACAAGCGTGCCATCTTTGGTTATAATCCACGCATTACTCGCAGATCCTTCGGTCACATAGCCGTCACCATCCACCATCCAAGCATCATCTACCCCTGAATCAATTGCATCTTGTTTTGCTAGAACCTGCGGTAATAGTGCAACAGATTTAACGTCACGGCGCTTCCACCTAATATCTTCCAATGTTTTAACACGTACGCCATTAGCAACCCCAAGATTGCCATCAAAATCAAACGGTGAAACTATAATAACAAGTGATTGAGATGTGCCAGCAGGAAATTTAAAATCTCTTTTAGCCTGACCACGTGTGATTTGAATATAAATCCCTGCGTTCGCTAAGCCATTACGGCGCAGACATTCACGCATTAAAAATCGCAGCGTTTCTCTTGATACAGGCATGTCCATCTGTAATTCTGATAAAGAGCGTTCTAAACGATCCAAATGCCCCGTTTCATCTGCCATATGCCCATGAACACAACCAATAACCTCATAAACACCATCTGCGAATTGAAAACCACGGTCCTCAACATGTATGTGCGCCTGCGTATAAGGAACATATTGGCCATTAACATAAACAACACGAGGCATAGTGGGGCTTTCCTAAAATAAATCAACTTGGGCCGAGAACATCTTTTCAACCATGCCAACATGATCAGCGATTGAAAGAATGATGGCCAGATCATCTGCGCGCATTATTGTTTCCCCCTTGGGGATCAAAACTTCTTCATCACGAACAATTGCTGCAACAATCACACCGTGTGGAAACTTCGCATCTTGGATAGGGGTATTTAAAATAGAACTTGATTGCGACACTTCCATTTCTAGCACTTCCGCAAAGTGATTAGCAACATCATGAACCGCTTTTACGCGACCACGACGCACATGACGCATAATAGAAGACACGGTGATTGAGCGCGGTGAAATAACGCTCCCTAACCCCAAAGAACCAGTGAGCGTATTGTAACCTGCCTTATTTACTAAAGGAATAACGCGCTCACAGCCCTCTTGCAACGCCATCATAGACATCAAAATATTTGCTTCATCATTATTTGTAACAGCAATCAATGTTTCAACTTGAGATATATTTGCCTCATCCATAACTTGGCTATCAAGTCCATCTGCTTCAAGAACTAAAATATCTTCATATTTTTCACTCAAAGCTAGCGCTGTTTCCGAAGAGCTTTCGATAATTTTAAGCTGAACATCGCTCTGATTTTCTAAAATTTCATCAAGAAGCGCCTGACCAATTTTTCCGCCACCAACAATCACAACATTACGTGCTTTATGCTCCTCATGACCAAAAATAGAAAGTGAGCGTTGAATTTGACTTTCTTCAACTAAAAAGAAAACTTCATCCCACATTAGCATTTGGTCATCGGGGCTAGGAATAAATGGTTTTCCGTGACGGATAATAGTCAGGATTTTGACTTTAACGTCAGGAAATAACGTAGAAAGCTGCTTCAAAGGTGTATTAATAACAGGACAATTTTCTTCACAAATAACACCACAAAGATAGGCTTTTTTACCCGCCAGAGGAACAACATTTGTTGTTCCTGGTACGGCAAGACGCATAGCAACTGACTTAGCCACTTCCGCTTCAGGGCTCACAATAACGTCAATAGGCATATGAGCACGGCTAAATAAATTTGACCATTTTGTATTACGAAAATCTGTCTGGCGAATACGCGCTACTTTTTTAGGTACATTAAATAGAGAATGCGCCACCTGGCAGGCAACCATATTAACTTCATCAGTGTTCGTAACAGCAATAATCATATCGGCATCACTCGCACCAGCATTACTTAAAACTTCTGGATTAGAAGCCGAACCAAGAACACTATTAACATCAAGGTGTGTATTCACGTCGGCAATAGTTTCTGGATCACTATCAATAATAGTAACGTCATTGTTCTCTCTAGAAAGATATGAGGCAATACTAAAACCAACTTGCCCTGCTCCACATACTATAACTCGCATTTACGCACTCTTTCTTTTTTGTGAATCGCCCTTATCACTATCCTGCTTATCGGGCAGTAAAATATCAAGAGCCTTTAGCTTTCGGTGCAAGGCAGAACGTTCCATTCCAACAAATTCCGATGTTTTTGAAACATTACCTTTAAACCGATTTATTTGTGTTTGTAGATACTCTTTTTCAAACTGCTCTCGCGCTTCACGCAAAGCCAACAGGGTATAATCCGTATTGCTTGTGACCTTATCCCCTACTGGCTTTTGATAAATCTCTGGCGGCAAACCTGTTTCATCAATCTCTCCTTCGCCCTCATTATTCGAAGCCATGATCATAATCCATTCGGCCATATTTTTAAGCTGACGCACATTCCCTGGCCATTGATATTGTTTTAGCGCTGTCCACGCTTTCTTTGAGAACCCCTTTTCATGCTGACCCGATTGTGTCGCATATTGCTTTACAAAATAAGTCATCAACGTTTCAACATCTTGAGCACGCTCACGCAATGGTGAAATTTCAAGCGGTACAACATTCAAACGATAATAAAGATCTTCTCTAAAATCACCTTTTTCTATCCCAAGCAATAAATCACGGTTTGTTGAGGCTAAAATACGTACATCAATATCGATCGGTGTCTGCCCGCCCAAATGATGGATTTGATTTTCTTGCAGCACGCGCAAAATCTTGCCTTGCGTTTCAAGGGGCATATCAGCAACTTCATCAAGAAGCAAAGTTCCGCCATTGGCTTTCTCTAAAACACCAGACTGCATCGCTCCATCACGCTCAAAACCAAAAAGCTCTTCTTCTAAACGCTCTGGATGAAGAACCGCGCAGTTTAGCGCAATAAAAGGCTTATCTTTACGCGCCGACATCTTGTGTATTTCACGCGCAACGACCTCTTTACCAACGCCCTGTTCTCCAGTAATCAACACTCGGCTATTAGTTGGAGCAATCTTTTGCAGTTGTTGCCTTATTAACTGACTATCTGGGGACTCTCCGACAAAATCTGCCGAAATTTCAATGCGCGCTTTCAGTTCTTCATTTTCTTTTTTAAGGCTCGCTGTCTCAAGGGCACGGGAAATCATCAATAATAAACGATCGGATTGAAATGGTTTTTCAATAAAATCATAAGCTCCTTTTTTAATCGCGCTCACAGCCGTTTCAATCGTTCCATGGCCACTAATCATAAGTACAGGCAAATAAGGGTTAGCTTCTTTAACGCTCGCCAAAATTTCCAGACCATCCTTCTCACTATCTTGCAACCAAATATCAAGAATAATAAGATCAGGCGTTTTAACCTCAACAGCAGCAAGCGCTTCTTGCGAATTAGACGCCTGACGTGTTTTGAACCCCTCGTCTTCCAAAATACCTTGGATTAAAAGACGAATATCTTCTTCATCATCAATAATAAGAATGTCTACACTCATAGATCTTTACGCACTTTTCTTTAATGTCTGCTCTTCGCTTTTGGGGAATAGCAGGGCTACACTTGCCCCTGTTAATTTATTATCGGACAGATACTTGCTCGCGCCCATAACAACTTTACCATTATGATCTTCCATAATCTTTTTAACAATCGCCAAACCAAGCCCTGTTCCCTTTGGACGGTGTGTCACATAAGGTTCAGTCAAATTCGAAGGCTCTTCATCTTCAGGCAAGCCTTTACCACTATCACTCACAACCAAGGCAACAGCATCACCGACATCTTTCAATAGAATATGAACATCACCCGAAACAGTCTTGTCCTGATGTTGAATCGCATCAACAGAATTTTGCACTAAATTTACAACGGCCTGCCTTAACTGTTGCTCATCACATAAGACTCTCTGACCTCTAACAAGCTCATTTTTAAAATCAAATTTGATTTGACCATGCGCCTGTTTTTGTAAAGTAAGAACTTCACGAATATAGGTATCTATCGATTGTAATTTTAATTGCGCCTCTGGCATGCGCGCAAAATCACTAAATTCATTAACCATACGGCCAATATCACCCACATGCCTAATGATTGTATCAGTGCATACTTCGAACGTTTCTGGATCGCTTTTGATTTCCTCAAGATACTTACGTTTTAAGCGTTCTGCTGAAAGCTGAATGGGCGTAAGCGGGTTTTTAATTTCATGGGCAATACGGCGCGCAACATCTGCCCAAGCGGCCTTACGTTCCGCAGATTGCAGTTCTGTAATATCATCAAATGTTAAAATCGCTCCTTGCTGATCTTCACCGATCAATTCAATTGCAATACGGATATGAAGCACCAACTTCTTCCCCTCATCATTAACGTAAGGCGTATCAAATTGCGTAATTTTTTGGCTATTTTCGTGTGCCTTCTTCAAATAATCCGAAAGTTCAGGAATAAGATTTGTAATATTCGTACCTACAAAGTCATCATTTTTTTGATCAAATAAGTTTGAAGCAACATTATTCGCAAAAGTAATACGTCCATCACAATCAACGCCCACAACACCCGCAGAAACTCCTGCCAAAACAGTTTCAGTCAAGCGACGACGTTGATCAAGCATACGGTTTGCAGCAATAAGCTCATTACGCTGTTCTTCAATTTGTGATGTCATTCGGTTAAATGATCCTGCCAAATAATCAAATTCTTCAATTTGTTTTTGCTCTGGCACACGGGCGGTCAAATCACCGCCCCGCACCCTATCTGAAACTGAAATTAGTGTTATAATAGGAGAGACAAGCTGACGCGCCAGCACAATTCCAACCCAAATCGCCGCAAGCAACAGCAACAGTGCCACCACAATAAAGATCATCGTCACCGTAATCTGAAGCCCAGAATAACTGCCCTCTAGTTGAGAATAGCGTTCAACCGCTTTTTCAGTTGCCGCCAAATGTCCTAAAACCGTTGGATCAATACGCCTGCCAACATAAAGGTAGCTATCATTCCAGTTGTTCAGCTTAACTAAAGCGCGAACGCGATCCTCATCTTCGCTCGCCATTACAACAACATCACCTTCACCAGCCTGCTTTAAAAGATAGTTTGGAATATTCTCAAAAGTCAGCGTAAACGTCAGGCTGGAGCGTGCAATAATTTTGCCCGCTTCACTAAAAATTATCGCTTCTGATAGATTACGAATAAAGGATTGCGTATCCATCAATTCATTCAGATTGTTATTTTCACTTAAAAATAATGGCGCATTCCGATCAACATCATTTGCCATTGCCAATGTATCGGCCTTGATAACCTGTTTGTGTTCTTCCAGATAGGCAGTCGCAACGGCTTGCGATTCAACAACTGCCGTACGTACATTCTCGCTAAACCATGTCTGAACGCCAAAATGAAAGAAAAAGGCCGAAAACACGGCCATGATAATAGCCGGTAAAGCCGCCATAATACTAAAGATAATAACAAGACGAACATGAAGCTTTGAGCCCGCAATACCTTCCCGACGCCCACTCCAAATCCTTAAAATGCGTCGGGCAATCAATGTCACAAGCAATAAAAGGATAATCATATCCAGATTAAGCAACCAGATCACGATATCGGGGTTATTCCCAAAAGGCGGTGCCTCTGTGAGCGCTACATAGGTCGCAAAACCAGAAATAATCGCCGCTAAGATCAATACAAAAGAAAGATTCGTTGCTAATCCACGTTTTGAAAAAAAGCGGCTCAGTCCACGCAATCTGCTTTTCGGCCCCAAAACAACAGCAAAAAAATTAGACCAAAAGTTGTAATTCTTTTGAGGCTTAAATGCTTCATTCGACATTTGATTACTATCGTTCATATTCAGTTTTATTTCTAATCCCAAAAAGAATCTTAATTCATGCAAGCTTACTTGATAATCTTACTGGTGACACCCTATAACACTATGATATAAAAGCCTGTAAATCATGAGGAATATCCCTTTTTTAGCCCAAAAAGGCAAGCACTAACAATATGTCAAAAAACGCACCATGCCTTCACGTTCTTATCGCAGCAGCTGGCTCTGGTACAAGAATGCAAAACTCGGATATTCCAAAACAATATTTGAGTATTCAGGGAAAATCTGTATTACGTCACACGATTGAAAAGTTTCAAAAAATTGAGGGCCTATCAACAATTCGGGTTATCATCGCACCAGAACATGAAACGCTCTATAATGACGCGGTTCACGGGTTAAAAATAGAGCCTCCAGTTTTTGGTTGTTCTGCAAGAAAACGAAGTGTTTACAATGGTTTAAAGTCTTTTTCTCATGTAAAACAAGGTGATATTGTCCTCATTCACGATGCGGCACGCCCATTGGTTCATATAGATGATATTTACAAAACAATAGATGCCGCGATAAAGGATAAAGCAGCCACACTCGCCTATAAAATGTCCGATACACTTTATTCTGATACAAACCATCAAACAGTTGATCGTGAACATTTATGGTCGATACAAACGCCACAAGCTTTTGACTATGATCTCATCATGAAAGCGCACGAAACTTATAAACATGATAGCACCTTCACCGACGATCGCGGTATGGTTGAAGCATTAGGGCAAAATGTTACGCTCATTGAAGGCTCAAAAGAAAACATCAAAATCACAACAGCGGACGATCTGATTATGGCTGAAAAACTCCTTAATACCAAAAAACAAACCATCACGGCACTGGGCTTTGATGTCCACGCTTTTGAAGAAGGAACATCGGTTCGATTGGGTGGTATTGACATTCCACATAACAAATCTCTTCAAGGGCATTCAGACGCAGATGTTGTTTTACATGCTATTACAGACGCGATCTTAGGCGCCCTCAATGAAGGGGATATCGGAACGCATTTTCCACCCTCTGACCCACAATGGAAGGACGCTGACAGCGCATTATTTTTAAATGAAACCATAAAAAAATTAAATAATAAAAACGCCTTACTCGATTTTATTGATGTAACAATTATGGCAGAAGAACCAAAGATTGGCCCGCATCGTGACGCGATGCAAAAGCGCATCAGTGAGATTACAGGGCTTCATACAAACGACATTAGTATTAAAGCAACAACGACTGAAAAACTCGGCTTTACAGGGCGCGGTGAAGGTATCGCCTGTCAGTGCGTTGCTACAATTACACGCATAAAAGGATAAAACATGCTTGGACTACAACATAAAGAAAAACTCAAATTCATTGACTTCAAATCACCTGTCACGTGGATTGCCACTTGGGGAGGTTCTGGCTTCATCAGTCCTGCCTCGGGCACATGGGGTACGCTGGCTGGATTACCCTTTGGTATTGGCTTAATGATGGTTGGCGGTCCTATTGCCCTTCTGATTGGTCTGGCAATCGTTATTCCACTCGGCCTTTGGGCCTCAAAACATTTTGAAATCATGGCGCGCGACAAAGACTCTGGCATGATTGTCATTGATGAGGTCGCTGGCCTATGGATTGCCCTTCTCCCTGCTGTATTAACATCTTGGTCTGTTGCTGCAGCTTTTCTTCTCTTTCGCTTTTTTGATGTATTAAAGCCATATCCAATTTCTTGGATTGATAAAAAGATGCAAGGCGCTTTTAGCATTATGGGCGACGACCTGATGGCTGGCATTTACGCCGCCATTGTTTTGATAGGATTGCAATATGTCGGATTTGCCAGTTAATCACCTCGTTGATAGGCTCAGCGAAAAGCTCTTTGATAAAAAATGGCTATTAAGCACCGCAGAAAGCTGTACAGGCGGCATGATATCCGCCGCAATAACTTCTAAAGCAGGCTCTTCCTCCGTCTTTGATCGCGGCTTTGTCACCTATTCTAATGAGGCCAAAATGGATATGCTCAGCGTCAGCGCAGAAACGCTCGCTCAATATGGCGCGGTTTCAGAGCAAACTGCCATCGAGATGACCAAAGGCGCTTTAAAGAACTCGCGCGCTCATATCGCTGTTTCTGTAACAGGCATTGCGGGCCCCGACGGCGGCTCAAAAGACAAGCCCGTTGGTCTGGTTTACATTGGCTATGGCCTTAAAGGCGGCGTTATACAATCCACAAAACATAATTTCACTGGCAACCGCGAAGACGTGCGCACGCAAACAACAAAAGAAGCCTTGAAGCATTTGCTTTCTATCATTAAATAGAACCTATGAACAAAACAGCTTTCGTTTCCGCCGCCGATTCCAATTATTACCCGATGCTTCGCGAGTGGGTGCATTCTATTCGCCGTTTTGAACAAAGCGCGGGCGCAACCATTTGCATCATGGATGTTGGCCTAACGCCAGAACAAGTTGAAAAGCTTAAAGATATTGATTGTGTCATCCATAAGCCTGATTGGCCGTGCAATATCCCAGAGCGCCAGATACGTGGGCGCGAATATTTAAAGGGCTGTGTTTGCCGCCCCTTTATCAATAAATATTTTCCTGACTATGACACGTACATCTGGATGGACCCTGACACATGGATCCAAAAATGGAGCGCGATTGAGATGTTCATCAAAGGCGCTGACCAAAACGCAATCACCCTAAGCGCTCAATCGGATCGCGCCTATCCGCGTCAAATACGCATAAAATGGCTCGGCAATATCCCGCTTAAACTACGCGGCTTTTACTTTAGCAACGCCAAAGCCGCCTATGGCTCAAAGGTTGCGAAAGAACTTTATGCTTATCATGTCCTTCTTGCTGGCATGTTTGCTTTGAAAGGCTCTGCGCCGCATTGGCAGCGCTGGCAAGAACTTATGGTTGAAAAGTTAAAAGCGGGCAAAGGTAAAGTCTTTACCTCAGATCAACTCACATTGGGCAAGCTTTGTTATTTAGAGAATTTTAAAAAGATCATTCTCCCCGGCTATATGCACTGGCTCTGTGAGTTCAAACCGCTCTGGAACACACAAAAACAAATGTTTGTTGAGCCTTACCTTCCGAATGAAGAACTTGGCGTGCTTCACATTTCAGGATGGGATGACATGCGTAAAGATCGTTCCGTCATGACTGATTTTGAAACACTAGATGGTAAAGAGATTTCATACACTTACCGTTATCCGTATTTTGACGGAGAGGCCGAAGAAGAAATCAACATTCTCGATCAAGCGGCTTAAAACTTAAATCTCGTGATTTTCTGACCCGTAAATTTCTTCGGCGCGCGTCTCAAATGCATCTACCATTCTCTTAACAACTTCGTTGAAGAACATATTTGCAAGCCCCTGTAATGCCACACTTTTAAATTCAAATTCGACAGAAAAATCGATGATGCATGTCTCATTTTTTGCTTCACTAAAGACCCATGTGTTTTTAAGATTTTTGAGCGGACCTTTAAGATATTCAATTGTAATTTGATTAGGTTTATCCAAAACAACCCGCGATGAGAACTTCTCCCGAAAAACTTTATAACCAACAATAAGATCAGCGAGAAAGACATGATCAGACTCCCACGTTTTCACACGACTGCCCATGCACCACGGCGTGAATTCTTTATATGAGCCCACATCCGCCACCAGATCAAACATCTGTTTTTGGGAATAAGGAAGGTGTTTTTTTTCAACGTGAGAGAGCATATGAAGCCCCTACTCAGCCGCTTGTTTTAACATCTTTTCATCACGCGCGGCTTTGAGCTTCGCAAAATCATCACCCGCATGATAGCTCGAGCGTGTCAGCGGTGTACAAGAGGCCATTAAGAACCCTTTTGCACGAGCCATTTTCTCTAACCCTTCAAATTCTTCAGGTGTCCAGAAATGCATCACGGGCGCATGCTTTGGCGTTGGCTGTAAATATTGACCGATTGTAATGAAATCAATATCGGCGGCGCGCATATCATCCATCACTTGGGCAATTTCTTCTTTTGTTTCGCCAAGACCAACCATAAGACCCGATTTTGTAAAGATTGTAGAATCCACTTCCTTCACACGTTGTAATAGACGTAATGAGCGAAAATAGCGCGCCCCAGGGCGAATTGTTGGGTAAAGGCGCGGCACAGTTTCAAGATTGTGGTTAAACACATCTGGGCGCGCGGTAGCAACAGCGTCAATGTCTTCAACAGACCCGCGAAAATCACCAGGCAAAATTTCAATCGTTGTATTGGGCGCCTTAAAACGAAGTGCCTCAATTGTTTTCACAAAGTGATCAGCGCCACTATCTTTAAGGTCATCACGGTCAACAGAAGTAATAACAACGTGCTTTAAACCCATTTTTTCAACGGCCACACCAACACGAAGTGGTTCATACTTATCAAGCGCATCAGGCTTACCCGTTGCAACATTACAAAACGAACAAGCCCGTGTACAAACTTCACCCATAATCATGAAGGTTGCGTGCTGTTTATCCCAACATTCACCAATATTCGGGCAGCCTGCCTCTTCACACACAGTCGTGAGCTTCAGCCCCTTAACCGTATCAAGAGTTTCTTTGTACTTCTTACCCTGCCCAGCCTTCACGCGGATCCAATCAGGCTTTTTGCCCATAGGACGATCTTCGCGTTTTTGCTTTTCAGGGTGTCGCTTCGCGCGATCTAATAATTCAGTATTATATGTCATTTTACTTTTCTAATATATCGCCTTAAAGCTGTCTAGAGAGTGGAATATAATTTACCTCAGGCATTTCAAAAGATTCTCCCTCATAAGTACTATCTAATTGAAACCCATTTTTTAAATACCATTTTAAAAGTTTTTCTTCAGAAATATTCTCATCAAATGACGTCACACTTGCACTTATACTTACATCGAACTTATCACATAATCTGGTTAGTTCTCCAAGCACTTCTGTTCCGTGACCACAACTTCCTTTTTCAGCCCAAATTGAAGAAAGGTATATCGCATCAGGACACCCTGATAACCATTCTGTTGTTGTATGAACATAAGTTTTTGATACGAAACTATACATCGTGAAACTCTGCCCCCATAATCTCTTGGGTATACGCGGAGCTTCATGAGATTGAGCCGCAAATTCTAAAAATAAACCTCGTACTCTAGAAAAAGACATGTGTCACAATAATACACAATAAAATTATGTCAATTAAAAATGAATAACCTTACCATAGGCATCAAGGACACTTTCGTGCATCATTTCACTTAATGTTGGATGCGGGAAGATTGTGTGCATGTAGTCTGCCTCGACCAGCTCCGCCGTTTTACCAACAACATAGCCTTGGATCATTTCCGTTACTTCTGCGCCAATCATATGCGCACCGAGTAGCTCACCGCTCGATTCATCAAAGATTGTTTTAACCATACCTTCTGGCTCACCCAAAGCAATGGCTTTACCATTACCCATGAATGGGAAGCGTCCAACTTTGATTTTATGCCCCGCCTCTTTCGCGGCGGCTTCGGTTAAACCAACACTTGCAACCTGCGGCATACAATATGTACAGCCCGGAATGTTTGTTTTAATCATCGGATGTACGTCTTTTTCACCCGCTATCTTTTCAACACAAATCACACCTTCGTGCGATGCTTTATGCGCAAGCCAAGGCGCACCACAAACATCACCAATTGCGTAAACATTCGGCTCACCCGTTTTCATGTAACCATCTGTTACGATATGGCCACGATCGAGCTTTACGCCTTTGACATTCTCAAGGCCAATATCTTCGGTGTTT
The DNA here is from genome assembly GCA_002708415.1 of Micavibrio sp. GTDB lineage: Bacteria > Pseudomonadota > Alphaproteobacteria > Micavibrionales > Micavibrionaceae. The sequence continues at coordinate 16,587 of PANS01000003.1, forward strand.
GCAACAATACCAACAGCCATAATCACCTTGTCGACTGTAATTTTTTCGGTTTTACCGCCTTTTTCCACCGAAACAGTCACATTTTTGTCTGTTTTATCGAACTTCGTCGTTTTTGCGCCCGTTATGATGTTCATACCCTGCTTTTTAAACGCTTTTTCTGCCATTTGGGAAATTTCAGCGTCTTCAACAGGCATAACGCGATCCATCATCTCAACAACAGTCACTTCTGCGCCCATATTGCGGTAAAATGAGGCAAATTCGATCCCAATCGCGCCAGAACCAACTACCAAGATAGATTTTGGCATTTCTGTCGGTACCATTGCTTCACGGTATGTCCAGACAAGCTTACCATCTGGCTCCATACCCGGAATAACCCGCGCCCGCGCGCCTGTCGCAATAATGATGTGCTTACCCGTTAGGTCAGCGACTTTCTTTTTATCTTTCGTAACAGAAACCTTGCCCTTGCCTTCAAGCTTACCAAAGCCATCAAACACAGGAACTTTATTCTTCTTGAGCAAGTGCCCAATACCGCCCGAAAGCTGTTTTGCAACACCACGAGAGCGTTCAACTACTTTCTTAATATCAAATGAGAAGTCTTTGATAGTAAAACCAAAATCACTTGCATGATTAAGCAAGTGATGAATTTCACTTGAACGCAAAAGAGCCTTTGTTGGAATGCACCCCCAGTTCAAGCAAATACCACCAAGATGATTTGCTTCAACCACACAAGCTTTCATACCCAGCTGCGCTGCACGAATAGCGGCGACATAGCCCCCAGGCCCGCCGCCAATTACGATTACATCAAAATTTGCATCAGTCATAACTAATCAACTCCTATTGCGCTTCAGCGCCGTAAATAAAGTAGTGAATGGCCAAAACCATCGCAACGGACACACTTAAACCAATCATCATTTTCAAAAAATCTTTGCCAATCAACGGGAAAACATATCCCAATCGGTACTCTTTACGATGCGCCGTTGCAATCGCCAACTCACGCCCCGTTAAAAGCCCGACAAATACCCATGTTGTAGACATAGGAATATTGTTTAAATCTTTAAAAAAGATCAGCAAGCACGCATAAACAAGATCAATAATGGTTGCCGAACGCATAAAGCGCGATCCTGTTTTTTCCAAAATAATTTTTTGGATTTTGCCGCCTTGGGTTTTAAAAATAACCGCTAACCAAAATACAAGAACAAAAATAACCCCGCCCAGAATCTCAATGGGGAGTTGCCTTGGCAAATATACGGCAATGTTCGCCATATCGTGGCTGAGCCAAGAAAACCATAAAAAACCCGTCGCACCCCATTGTGCCGTCCGCCAATAGGCTCGATGTTGTTTTTGAACCGTGTTAAATTTCTCATTGATGAATTTTGACATCACCAGCCACAAAACATACGCCGTTATGGCTGCAACACCGTATCCGACAACGCTTTTAACCAACATTTTTTCCAAAACCACCGTAGAGGCGAAAACTGAAAGCACCAAAAACGTTGTCGAAACAGGGATTCCAACACGCGTTAGCAATACCAAAATGGCAGGCGCGGCCGCGTGATACCATTGAATTTCAACAGGGGGAATGCGGTCTAATCGGCCATAGGATATATCTCCATCATTTATGACCCACCCATACACAATGGTGAAGGTTAGAACCGCACTGGCCGCCAACCATAAAACCCACCATTTAAACACCCGATTATTAGAAGCAATGAATGTCCCCAATGTTTGGACAGAATCATTGCCGATGACGGCATAGGCCGCCAATAAAAATCCGATAAGCGCATAGAGTATGGGAAGTTCAATCATGAGTTATTTTATTCTTATTTTGCTCCGTGAAATATCATAGGGACGGCAACCAAAGCCAGAGCAAGCCCCATGATATTTATAGAAGAATACCCTTCTTTAATAAAAAAATAGCCAATTAGTGCCGTTAGAAAAATAGATATCATCGATATAGATGTCATACCAAGCCCTACTTCGGCGCCAAGATTAAACATCTTGGACACCGCCAAATCAACGATTACAACAGATATGGCAGCCCCTACGGTCAAAAGAACAGGTTTTAAGGGCAAGCTAGTTATATAGCCATCAGGTTGCTTAAGTAGATAAGCTACGAAAATCGGTAAAACGATAATGGTGCCTGATATATACATCACTCCTGCAAAAACTTGTGGTGGGAGTGCTCCCCCGCCAAACTTTGCGCAAAGATTGTAACCAAGCATTCCTATGCCCGCAATAATTGCAAATAAGACCCATATATGCATAAAAACTTCCTTTTCAACCAAATAAACGCTGCACTATAGAAATATATTGATTAACCGCGTTGGGGTCATTCATAACTTGCCTAGAAAGCACACCTGCAACAACTCCCTCAAAAACACTACTATCAAAGGCTTCTATTAAGGCGTGAAAAGGCTTAGTCGCTGTATTAAAATCAATAGTCATGGCCTTTTCCTTGTTTTAAAATTTACAACAACATCGTTGCGGGATTTTCGATGAAGGTTTTAAGTATTTTCAAATACTCAGCACCTACCGCGCCATCGACGGCACGGTGATCAACAGAAAGCGTACATTTCATAAATGTCCCGATCTTAACATCATCACCAGAAACATAAGGCTTCTTCTCCCCTGCGCCAACGGCCAAGATACAAGCTTGTGGCGGGTTAATGATTGCACCAAACTCAGAGATACCAAACATACCAAGATTTGACACAGTGAATGTTCCACCTTGAAACTCTTCAGGCTTAAGCTTGCCATCACGCGCACGTCCCGCGAGGTCTTTCACGCTTGATGAAATATCTTTAAGGCCTTTAAGCTCGGCTTGCTTAACGATTGGCGTCATAAGTCCGTTTGGCGTTGATACCGCGACAGAGATATCCGAATGCACGAACTGATGTACCGCATCATCTGTCCAAGANACATTNGCCGCCGGNTAAGCNTTCAATGCATTTGCGCAAGCCTTCACAACAAAGTCATTCACCGAAAGTTTATACTCACCATTGGCCGCATCATTCATCGTTTTACGTGTACGCATAAGCTCATCAATCTGGCATTCAATTGTCAAATAGAAATGCGGCACAGTTTGCTTAGATTCTTGTAAACGAGATGCCGTAATTTTCTTAATGTTATTGTTTGGAATTTCGGTGTAAAGCATTCCAAACTCATTTATTTTTTGATCTCCAGTCGGCTGTAAAACAGACTGCTGTACGTGTGTAGAAGATGAAGCAGGCGCACCTGTAAACCCTTCAACATCCGCCTTAACAACACGGCCACGTGGGCCAGTTCCATTGACTTGTGCAAGATCAATTCCTTTATCCGCCGCAATACGACGTGCAAGTGGTGATGCATATATGCGATTACCGTCTTTCTTGTGTGCCAGCTTTTGCCCCTCACCCACTTCACTAACGCTTTCAAGCTGTTCAAGCGAAGCGTCGTTGCCCTCTCCCTCAGGGAGAGGGTTGGGTGAGGGCTTTGAAGCCTCTTTAGCATTCAAAAAAGGTTCAATATCATTGTCATTTTCTCCTTCTTCGAGAAGAACGGCAATCATCTCGTTCACCGCAACATTTTCCGTTCCCGCAGGAATAACGATTTTACCGATAATACCCTCATCAACGGCTTCAACTTCCATTGTCGCTTTATCAGTTTCAATTTCGGCAATAACATCACCAGATTCAACGCTGTCACCCTCGTTTTTGTGCCATTTCGCAAGGTTCCCCTCGGTCATTGTTGGCGATAGAGCTGGCATTAAAATTTTAATTGGCATAACAAACCTCTTTCGCTGCATGGACAATTTGTTCCACTTGCGGAAGCGCAAGCTTCTCTAACCCTGCCGCATAAGGCAATGGTACATCTGCCGCAGAAACACGCTTAAGCGGTGCGTCAAGATAATCGAACGCATGTTCACCGATGAGCGCCGCAATCTCCGCGCCCACACCAGCAAAGCTCCAACCTTCTTCACAAGACACAATACGGTTTGTTTTCTTTACACTTTCAAGGATCGTGTAGCGATCAAGCGGGCGAATTGTCCGAAGGTTAATAACTTCCGCATCAATCCCCTGCTCTGCCAATTTTTCAGCCGCATCAAGCGCTTTACCCACCATGATAGAAAAAGCCACGAGCGTCACATCCGCGCCTTCACGTTCAATCTTCGCGCGGCCAATTGGAATAGTATATTCTGGGTCAGTTGGCACTTCAAAGCTCTGCCCGTACATCAGCTCGTTTTCAAGAAAAACAATCGGATTTGGATCACGAATAGCAGATTTCATAAGACCTTTCGCGTCTGCCGCACTCCACGGAGCAACAACCTTTAAACCAGGAACATGCGCATACCATGATGCGTAACACTGTGAATGCTGCGCGCCCACACGTGATGCCGCGCCATTAGGGCCGCGAAAGACGATAGGACAGCCAAGTTGCCCGCCCGCCATATAAAGTGTTTTCGCCGCAGAGTTAATAATATGATCAATCGCCTGCATCGCGAAATTAAACGTCATAAACTCAACAATAGGCTTCAAACCATTCATCGCTGAACCTACAGCGAGACCAGCAAAACCATGTTCAGTAATCGGCGTATCAATCACACGCTTTTCACCAAATTCATCCAGCATACCTTCGGTGACTTTATACGCGCCGTTATATTCGGCTACCTCTTCACCCATGATGTAAACATCAGGATTATTACGCATTTCTTCGCTCATCGCATCACGTAAAGCCACACGCACTGTTTGCGTTTCTGTTGAGACCATAAATGGCGCTTCATCATAAATAGGCGGCTCAATCACTGCGCCTTGTGCGTATAAGATATCGCGGTTTTCAACATGCGCGCCCGCAGGTTGTGAGGCGACATCGGTCGACATACTCGCCGATGGTGCATCTTCTGGGTTAGAGGCAGGCACGGATGGAATATTGGGTACTGTATCGCCTGAGACTTCACTAATGGCATCGGCGCCCTCGCCTTCTTCCAATAAAATAGCAATCGGCGTGTTCACAGAAACATTCTGCGCGCCTTCTTCAATAAGAATTTTACCAATAATGCCATCATCAACGGCTTCAACTTCCATTGTCGCTTTATCGGTTTCAATTTCGGCAATCACATCGCCAGATTCAACCGCATCCCCTTCTTTTTTAACCCAACGGGCAAGGTTTCCTTCGGTCATCGTTGGCGATAAAGCCGGCATAAGGATATTAATTGTCATGGTTTTTAAGCCTTTTTCTCTTCTCTAATATTCGATAATAAAAACTGAATTTCTTCTAATGAGAATTCTTTTTGATGCTCTGACATTACATTGAGCATCATGTGATAATTTTCTGCGCCAAAGATGTTGATGGCATCGCAACCGCGCATCTCAACAGCTTCAAACGCTTCGCCATCTGTCCATTCTTTGAGCCTCTCCTTGCTATCAAAGAGCATGATATATTGACGCCCCTCATCCTCTACAATGACAGGTACGATAGCAATATCATCTTCAGATACGCTCGCGCGCTCTTCTTCGTTCATTTTATGCGTTGGCACGTACAACACAGAATTAAGGAACAGGTCATAATAATCCAACTCTAATTCTTCGTCTGGCTCTTCACTCGCAAGCACACCAATATAAGCCTGGTCTAAAACAGAAAGCATGTGGCTAAACCTCCACCAATACATCTGTCCAAAGCTCATGTGCTCCAAGTTCGGCAGAGCTTTCCGCAAACTCTGCCGACTCTTTTACAATGGCTTTAATCTCTTTATCAATGGCTTTTAAATCTGATTCTTTGATGCCGTGCTCTTCCATCATCCGCTTTTTGATTCCATCAATCGGATCACGGTTTGATTTCATTTCTTCGACTTCGTCTTTTTCACGGTATTTCGCTGGATCAGACATAGAGTGCCCACGATAACGATATGTCATAACTTCTAAGATATAAGG
>PANS01000004.1 GCA_002708415.1 Micavibrio sp.
TAATTCATATTCAAAGTTTGCGCGGCGATTATCAGCCACAACCTTATCGGTTGAGATTAAGCCACCTTTGGCTTTTTTGTTTTTTGAAGAAGACATGAGAAGGGGTTATCCGTTAACCGCTTTCGCTGCTGTATCTTTAAGTCCCGCAAACTCAATCGCGTGATCGACAATGGCACGCGCACTATCAGTTGCTTTAACAAGCGGTAAACGCACTTCATCAGAACAAAGACCAAGCTGGCTTGCAGCATATTTCACAGGTGCGGGTGAGCTTTCAACAAACAAGGCATGGTGAAGCGGAGCAAGGGCATCACGACATGTAACCATTGCATCTAAATCACCTTTTTGCCATGCTTCATGCTGCCCCGCACATAATGCAGGAGCAACGTTAGAACTTACAGAGATACAGCCATGGCCTCCTTGTGCTAGATATCCTGTTGCTGTTGCATCCTCTCCCGACAATTGACAGAAGTCATCGCCAATCAAATTACGAAGTGCTAATGGGCGCGCAAGGTCTGCGGTTGCATCTTTAACCCCCACAATATTGGGTAATTCTGCTAGGCGCGCCATTGTTTCATTGCTCATATCCACGACACTACGGCCTGGAATATTGTAAATAATAATTGGAACACCAATATCATTGAGTGTTTTGTAATGCGCGTATAAGCCTTCTTGTGTGGGCTTGTTATAATAAGGTGTCACGACAAGAGCGGCATCGGCGCCATCGTCTTTTGCTTCTGTCGTGAGTTCAACTGCTTCGGCAGTCGAGTTTGATCCGCTTCCTGCAATAATGGGAACGCGCTTATTTACGATCTCAACACAACGTTTGATCAGTTTCTTGTGCTCTTCGTGTGTTAGTGTTGGTGATTCACCCGTCGTACCGCAGGGTACAAGACCGTGAGAGCCTTGATCAATTTGCCATTCAACAAAGTTATCAAAAGCTTTCCAGTCTATTTCGCCACCATTAAACGGAGTGATGAGCGCAGTAATTGAGCCTTTAAACATAAGAAACCTCTACATCAATATTATTAAAACCTTTTAAAAAGTACGCAGAGCCTATAGATATTAAGGGTTTCTTGCAAGAAAAAGGACTGTATGCGAGCTGTGTTTATACGTTTAACCCTTGTTGTTTTGGTGCTTTTGGGAAGTGTTTCACTAAATGGGAATGCTCGGGCGCAGGATTCTCAGATTTTAAATGCTCTTAAACAGGCATCGAAAGGACAATGGTCTGCGGCTCACCAAGCAATGTCCAAAATTTCTGATCCAGTTGCGCACAAAGCATTTACGTGGCTGGCTTATACGGATGATGCGCCGAATATATCGTTTCAAAGCATTAGCAGTTTTATACGCCAAAACCCTGATTTCCCTTATCAAATTACGATGCGTGGCGCAGCAGAAGAACGTATGCCAGCAAGTTATTCAAAGGCACAAGTGATTGGCTGGTTTTCTTCACAAAAACCTGTAACAGCAAAAGGGATGAACCGTTATTTAAGCGCGCTTGTTGCAACAGGCCGCCGTTCAGAAGCACGTAAGGTTATGAATGATTGGTGGCCCAATGCGTTATTAGAGCGTGATGGGCAGAGAAAGATATTTTCGACGTACCAGAGTTTAATTTCATCCTCGGCGCATAAGAAGCGTCTTAATGTATTGCTTTATCGTGGCGAGTATTCGAATGCGCGTGCTATTGCGGGTGTTTTAGGGAACTCGTATAAGGCTTTAACGGAGGCTCGTATTGGTTTAGTAAAACAAAGCAATAATGTGGGCGCGTTAATTAGAGCTGTACCAGCATCGCTTCAAAGTGATGAAGGGTTGCTTTATGAGCGTTTAAGATGGCGTAGACGTAATGACCAAAATCAAGGGGCGTTGGCGTTGTTAAAGTCTTCTCCATCAGGATCAAAAATGTATGATCCGTCGAAATGGTGGTTAGAGCGTCACATCATGACGCGGCGTTATTTAGAAAATAAAAATTATCGTACAGCTTATCAAGTTGCGGCAACGCATAAGCAGGTTAAGGGCTTTTCTTTTGCACAGGCTGAATGGATTTCAGGCTTTATTGCTTTAGAATTTTTGAATAAACCCTATGAGGCGGCAAAGCATTTTAATAAACTTTATAAAAATGTTAAATCTCCAGTGAGTAAGGCGCGCGCGGCGTATTGGGTTGGAAGGGCAAGTGACGAGTTGAAGCAGCCTGAAGTTGCGCAAAAATGGTATGCTGCAGCAGGACAGTTTTCAACGCGCTTTTATGGGCAAATAGCGCTTTCCTCTTTAAAACTCCCGTACCAGCCTTCTTTTGGCCAAGGGGCGAAGCTACCCAAATTGCAAAAAACGCAATTTGCGCGGCAGGACTTTGCCCGTATTGCCAAATGGATGGATTTGGCAGGGTTACATAAGGACGCAGCAGCTTTTTTGAATAAAATGGCAGATAAGGCAAGTACGCCTATGCAATATGCTCTTATTGCGGATTATGCGATGCAGTTGGGGCACAATCATGTTGCGATCAGTGTGTCAGCGAAGGCAGAGAAAGAAACGGGTGTTGTTCTTGGTGATTATTACTTCCCCAAAAAAATTCAATCTGTATCACGTGTAAAAGATGTGGAGTGGGCACTTATTCATGCACTTATGCGCCAAGAAAGCCGTTTTGATCACAAAGCACAAAGTCACGCTGGGGCACGCGGTTTAATGCAACTTATGCCTGCAACAGCCAAGCAAACGGCGCGTAAATTAGGGGTTTCTCATCAAACCAGTTGGCTGACGTCAAAGCCAGATCATAATATTTTGCTGGGAAGTCGTTATTTACGCCAAATGCTGGATCGTTATGATGGTAGTTATCCTATGGCTATTGCGGCTTATAACGCAGGGCCGGGGCGTGTTGATCGTTGGATTACAGAGATTGGTGATCCGCGAACTGAGCAGATGGATCTTATTAACTGGATAGAACTTATTCCTATCTATGAAACGCGTAATTATGTGCAGCGCGTTATGGAGGGCGTTTACGTCTATCGCCATATTTTGGGCGCGCAGAATAAGCCAGCATCAGAGCTACATATAGCGAGTAGATAGTTATGGATGCTGTTAAAACGATAGATATTCCTGACTGGGTGAAGGATGAAAAAACACAAAAGGTGATGATGGCTATTGGCGGTTTAGAAATGCCTGCACGATCTATGTTTGTTGGAGGCTCTGTGCGCAATCTTTTGATGAATAAGCTTGTTAGTGATATTGATATAGCGACGCAGTTAAAACCAGATGAGGTGATTGAGCACTTAAATGCGGCAGGCATAAAAACTATTCCAACGGGAATTGAGTACGGCACTGTTAGTGGAATAGTGGATAAAGCTGTGTATGAAATCACTACGTTGCGTAGCGATGATGAAACTGATGGTCGTCGTGCGATTGTAAGTTTTTCTGAAGATTGGGTGGAGGATGCGCAGCGTCGAGATTTCACATTAAATACGCTTTTGATGAATTGTGAAGGTTATATATTTGATATGCTCGGTAAGGGATTGAAAGATCTGGAAAAACGTCAAATTGTTTTTGTTGGAAATCCTGAGGAGCGCATTCAGGAAGATTATCTACGTATTCTGCGTTTCTTCCGTTTTTATGCACAATATGGTGAAGGAGAAATGGATGCTGCAGGATTAAAGGCTTGTAAGGTGCATGCAGGTCAAATTCCAACATTGTCACGTGAACGTATTACGCAGGAATTTTTGAAGATACTAGCGGTTGATACGCCTACGCCTGTTTTGAAAATAATGCATAAGAACAACGTATTAAATGAAGTATCTGACCCTAGTTACAGTCCTGATATTTTGGAGCGCTTATGTATTTTGCAAAAACAATATGGCGTCGAAGAGTTGATGGCACGGCTTTTTGTGCTGGCAGGAAATAAGGCACGCTTTTTTGATGATTATCTGCGTTTATCTCATGTTCAGAAAAAGGCTATTGTGAAAATTGATATGGCGGCCAATACGCTTGTTTATTCGAACGAAAAGGCGATTAAGAAATCAATATTCTATCATGGCAACGATGTCGTTCTACAGGGATATTTACTTAATTGCGCCATAAAAGATAAGCAGCCAGATGAAGCGCTAATAAGCGTTCTTCAAAATTGGCAAGCGCCTGTTTGCCCGATAACGGGGCAAACGCTCCTTGATGAAGGGTATGAAACAGGCCCAGAAATTGGCCGCGAGCTTGAATACCGCATCGAAGAATGGCTCGATGAAGTGGTTTAACAGGGCACGGATGTTTGGGTGTCTATGACGCGCAATTTTGGCGCGCCATATTCATTAAGTAGAGATACTTTTTTGGCATCAACGAAGCTGATAAAGGATATTTCAGGATCTCCGTCATCAAAACAATTGACTTGTAATATGACGGTATCATTACGTTTTGTTACGTCTAAAACGTATCCTGTTCTTGCAGTGCTTTCACCAGCGACATTCCAGCGTACTTTTTTGCGTGAAAAGCGCTTTTTAGTCTCCCTTAGGGTTGGGTTAGCAGCTTCTGTGAATGCTTCTGGTGTCATTTTTTAAGCAGGTGTCGCCGTTAGGAAAGGGCCTTGTTTGGGGGCTTCTTTTATTGCAGAAGCAAATGATATGATTGTATAGCCATCGTTGTTTGCGGCTTTATGCATTTTTGTTCTTAAATCCATGTTATCCCAGTGTTGTACAGTAAGTGGTTTACCATCTACGGTTACTGATAGAGCGAAAGCATTTTTCTTGCTTTGACCTGGTAGTCCTGATTTAGTTGTTACGATTTTTTCGAATGCAAACTCTGTCATTTTTTATCCCTCCAAAGGATTTATTTAACCTGATGCGGTTGTACGATAAAATATTTCTGCCGTCAATAAAAATATGGAAATAAGTTAAATTTATCTGGTTTGCCTTAAGGCTTCACCCGTAATCATAGATGTGGCGTTGATAATGTTCATTGAACGGGCTTCGCCAGACATGGGGATGGTGATTTTATGCGCTATGAGATCGTGAACTTCCTGAGGCACGCCAGAGCTTTCTCTGCCTGCAATAAGGATATCGTTGTCTGAAAATTCAAAGTCACAATAAGATTGATCCGTTTTTGTGGTCATAAGGATAAGACGTTTATCTTTATATGTTTCAAGGAATTGATTCCATGAATCGTGACGGTTGAGCTTTACAATATCCATGTAATCCATGCCGGCGCGTTGAATTTTTTGCCTGTTCCATGGAAAACCACAAGGTTCAATGATATCAAGCTCAATATCCATGCAAGCACAAAGGCGCATAGCAGCGCCCACATTTAGCGGCATATCTGGCTGGTACAGGGCAATATGTATTTTAGATTTGCTCATAATGTTAAGTAACTTATGGATATTTTATTTTTTTTGCAAAGAATTCTAGAATCTTGCCTTGTCTTTCCTCATAATATGGTGCTAATTCGCTTTGTTAATTTTTTAATCGAGCATAATTTCGACGGCATTTAAGAGATATTCATATGAGTTCATCAGAAGATAAAAAAGCAAAAGACGGCACAAAACAAAATTCTGGGCGCCGCGATTTCCTTTATTTAACAGCGGCGGCTTTTGGCGCGGTTGGCGCAGGATCAGTAGCATGGCCATTTGTACACCAAATGAACCCTGCGGCAGATACACTTGCGCTTTCAACAACAGAAGTTGATTTGTCGCCGATTGAAGAGGGGCAAGCCATTACAGTGATGTGGCGCGGTAAGCCTGTTTTTATTCGCCACCGCACAGCGGAAGAAATTGAAAAGGCGAAGGCCGATGATACAGCAGATCTTCGTGATGCGGAAACAGATGCACAGCGCGTTAAAGAAGGCCAAGAAAAATGGCTGGTTATGGTAGGTATTTGTACGCACCTTGGTTGTGTCCCGTTGGGGCAAAAAGATGCAGACGTTAAAGGGGAGTATGATGGTTGGTTCTGTCCATGCCATGGTTCTCACTATGATACGTCAGGACGTATTCGTAAAGGCCCCGCGCCGAAGAACTTATTAGTTCCTGAATATACATTCTTGAATGATACAATGATAAAAATCGGCTAAATGTCAGAAAAAAGAATAAAAAAGAGGCTTAAATCATGAGTAGTGGTCCAAGAGAACAGTTTGATAATCCGGTGATAGAGTGGGTCGATTCTCGTCTTCCTATATTCACGTTGATGAATAAAGAATATGGTGTTTTTCCAACACCGAAAAACTTTAACTATTTCTGGAATTTCGGCGCGATTGCCATGGTGCTTTTGGTGACAATGATCCTGACTGGGATTGTGCTTGCGATGCACTATGTGCCGCATCCTGATATGGCGTTTGATAGTGTTGAACGTATCATGCGTGATGTGAATTATGGTTGGCTGCTTCGTTATATGCATGCGAATGGGGCGTCATTCTTCTTTATCGCCGTGTATATCCATATTTTCCGCGGTATGTATTATGGCTCATACAAGCAGCCACGGGAGCTTCTTTGGATATTAGGGGTTGTTATCCTTCTTATCATGATGGCAACAGCGTTCATGGGCTACGTTCTTCCTTGGGGCCAAATGAGCCTTTGGGGCGCAACAGTGATTACAAACCTCTTCTCTGCAATTCCGCTTGTTGGTGACAGCATCGTGACATTGCTTTGGGGCGGGTTTTCAGTAAGTGGCGCAACACTTAATCGTTTCTTTGCGCTTCACTATCTGCTTCCATTTGTTCTGGTTGCTGTGGTGTTCTTACATGTTTGGGCGCTTCACGTGACGGGGTCTGGTAATCCGCTTGGCGTAGAAGCAAAAGGAAAGCAAGACACATTGCCATTCCATCCTTATTACACAATGAAAGATTCGTTCGGGATTGTTGTGTTCTTGATTATTTATGCGGCGTTTGTGTTCTTTATGCCTAACTCACTTGGTCACCCGGATAACTACATTCCAGCCAACCCGCTTGTAACACCAGCACATATTGTTCCTGAATGGTATTTCTTGCCGTTCTATGCGATTTTACGTGCGATCACATTTGATATTGGTATCCCGTTTACAGATATTACAATTATTACAGCAAAACTTGGCGGTGTTTTGGCAATGTTTGGTTCAATCGCGATGTTGATCATCTTCCCATTTTTGGATAGACACCCAGTGCGTAGCGCGGTCTTCCGTCCTTGGTATCGTGTGGCGCTTCTCGCATTTGTTGCTAACGCCTTTATTCTTGGTGTTTGTGGCGGTAAGCCAGCAGAAGGGTTTTGGGTTCCGTTATCACAAATTTCAACGCTTTATTACTTTGCGTTCTTCCTTGTGGTTATTCCATTCCTTAATAAGAAAGAGCCTGTCATGAAATTGCCACCGAGCATTAATGACGCTGTTCTTGATGATAATATCAAAGCCAATGCTTACTTCGTTGCTGGTAAAGTGAAGTAGGGAAAAGGATTTTAAAAGATGAAAAAAATTATACTTCTTACTTCTTGTGCTTTTATGTTGGGCGGCGTTCTAGCTTCTCCTGAGGCGAACGCTGCTGGTGGTACAACAACGCCTCCAGCTCAAGATTGGTCTTTTAATGGTCCAATAGGAACATATGATCGTGGTGCGTTACAGCGCGGTTTTCAGGTCTATAAGCAAGTTTGTTCTGCATGCCATGGTATGCGTCTTAAATCTTATCGTAACCTTGCCGATCTTGGTTATAACGAAGATGAAGTGAAGGCTATTGCTGCTGAATANACNGTNATGGATGGTCCAAATGATGAAGGTGAGATGTTTGAACGTCCTGCGCGTCCATCGGATCGTTTTGTTTCTCCATACGCGAATGAAGAAACAGCGCGTTATGCCAATAATGGTGCGCTTCCTCCTGATATGTCGCTTCTTACAAAGGCGCGTGCAGGTGGCGCGGATTACATCTACGGGATTTTGACGGGATATGGCGATGTTCCTCACGGTGAACATGCGATTGAAATTGGTGAAGGCCAATATTACAATAAATACATGGCAGGTAATAAAATCGCGATGGCCAATCCTTTGTCTGATGACATGGTGGCGTATGAAGACGGTACACCAACAATAGCTGAACAGTACGCAAAGGATGTATCACACTTTTTGACTTGGGCAGCAGAGCCTGAAATGGAAGATCGTAAGCGCATGGGCGTTAAAGTTCTTTTGTTCTTACTTGCTTTCGCTGGCGTGATGTATGCTGTGAAGAAGAAAATTTGGGCAAACGTAAAGCATTAAGCTGATATGTTATGTCATTGAACTTTGTAGGCGCTTGATCTAGCGCTTGCAGTTTCTTTAAATTCCCTTAGAATCGTGAATATGAAAGATATTCAAGAAGATATACTGCATTTTTGGTTCAAAGAAACAAAGGCCTCGCAGTGGTTTCAGGTTAACCCCGAGTTTGATGCCGCCATTAAAGATCGCTTTGAAGGTGCCTATGAAATGGCGCTCGCTGGTCAATTTGATGATTGGAAAAACAGTGCCGATGGCGCGCTTGCTTTTTGTATTTTAATGGATCAAATGCCGCGTAATATGTATCGCGGAACACCAAAAGCTTTTGCGAGCGATAAGCGCGCGCTTATTGTTTCAAAATACGCTGTTTCAAAAGGCCTTGATCAGGTTCTTCCTTTGGAAAAACGCCGCTTTCTTTATATGCCTTATGAGCACAGTGAAATCCTATCTGATCAGGTGCGTTGTCTTGAGTTGTTTGAAAAAATAAAGGACGAAGACAAACTTGGGTATGAATATGCACTGCGTCATTTGAAGGTTATTGAAGAATACGGCCGCTTTCCACATAGGAACAGAATTTTAGGACGTGATAATACACCAGAGGAGGAAGAATATCTTGCTCAACCAGGCGCAGGATTTTAGAATGGCATCTTAAGCGTCCTACCTAAAGTCCATCCATTCTGTTTTCGGAGAAATTACCATTACACCAAGTCTATTATTGCTGAATATTGTTGCTGGAGTTTGCCTCCTTTTATGGGGGGTGAAGCTACTTCGCCTTGGCGTGACGCGTGGGTTCGGCGCAGGCCTGCGTAATATGCTCGCACAAAGTACGAATAACCGTATTAAAGCAATGCTTTCAGGTATTGGTATGACGACTGTTTTGCAAAGCTCGACAGCGACAGTTCTTATTGTTGCTGCTTTTGCTGGTCAGGGGATGATCGGAGCAAGCGCAGGGCTTGCTGTAATCCTAGGGGCAGATATAGGCACAACGTTAGTTGCGCAGTTGTTTTCTCTGGATTTAAGTATGTTGATGCCGCTCTTTATGGTGATAGGCTTTGTTTTGTTTTCGATGCAGCATTCAGGACGCATGAAAAATATAGGACGTATTTTTGTTGGTTTATCGTTGATGTTGATGGCTTTGGCTTTAATTAGACAAACGGCAGAGCCATTAAAAACATCTGAAATTCTTCCTGTTATTTTGGCACCATTAGAAAATGATCCGTTTTTTGCTGTATTGCTTGCCGTGCTTTTAACATGGCTTGCACATTCTTCGCTGGCTATTGTTCTTTTGCTCATGTCTTTTGTGGCGAGTGGAACTTTACCAATTATGCTCGGCCTTTATATGGTGCTGGGTGCAAATTTAGGCGGTACTATTCCGCCTATTTTAGCAACGTTAAAAGATCATCCAGAAGCGCTTCGTATTAGTTTAAGTAACTTGATTGTACGGCTTTTAGGCTTCATACCATTTTTCTTTTTGTTGCCTGTGATCGAACCGTATATAGCGATGATTGATGCCAACCACACACGTGAAATTGTGAATTTTCATACACTCTTTAATGTTGTTTTAGCCTTAACATTTTTGCCATTTACACAGGTCGTTATTTTAATTTGTAAGAAACTTGTACCTGATCGTATTGAGCGTGATGATCCCAAAAAGGCACGTTACCTTGATTTAAAGGATTTGGATACGCCGTCAGTGGCTTTGGCCTCTGCAACGCGAGAAACTTTGCGTATGGCTGATATTGTTCAGCAGATGCTTGAAGATACGATTACAGTTTTTAAAACGAATGATATGAAGCTACTTGAAAAAGTACGCGATGAAGATGACACGATTGATGAGATTTACGGTGCGATTAAAGATTATATGGCAAAATTATCGCAAGAGTTTATGGATCCTAAAGAGGCACAGCGTTATGTGCAGATTCTAACGTTTGCAACTAATTTAGAGCATGCTGGTGATGTTATCGATCGTAATTTGATGCCGATGGCTTTGAAGAAAATCAAAAAGCAAACGCGTTTTTCACAAAAAGGCTTTAAAGATATTAAGCATATCCATGATCTTGTTATGGAGAGTGTCCAACTGGCACAATCTATCTTTGTTTCGGGTGATCTGGAAATGGCAAAACAGCTTTTAAAAGATAAACAAGTTATTCGTGAGGCGGAAATCTCTGGCATGGCAGCACATATTGAACGTCTTGGAGAAGGTGAGCCTGATACGATATCTACAAGTTCTCTACACTTGGATATTGTGCGTGATTATCGCCGCATTAATACGTATATGTGTACTGTCGCGTACCCTCTTTTAGAAGAATCTGGAGAGTTACGCACTTCACGATTAAAGCTTAAAGAATAATTTTATATAACGGGAGAGATTTCCATGGCTGATTTTCAAAAGATATTATCTGATAACGGATTAGGTGCTTTGGATGAAGGAGATATGGAGGTCTTTACGCCGATTGATGGGGCTCTTCTTGGTAAAGTTATCAAAGATAAAGTGAGTGATGTTGATGGTGTTGTTGCAAAATCAATGGCAGCTTTTGATGCTTGGAAGGGAATGCCTGCGCCAGTGCGCGGTGAACTTGTTCGCTTGCTCGGAGAAGAGCTTCGTGCCAGTAAAGAAGCTCTCGGCGCTCTTGTTACTTTAGAATGCGGAAAGGTTTATTCAGAAGGTCTTGGCGAAGTTCAGGAAATGATTGATATTTGTGATTTTGCTGTTGGTCTATCGCGCCAACTTTATGGTTTAACAATTGCTTCCGAACGCCCTGGACATCATATGCGTGAGACATGGCACCCGATTGGTCCTGTGGCGGTGATTACAGCGTTTAATTTTCCTGTTGCTGTTTGGTCATGGAATACGGCGCTCGCATTAGTTTGTGGAAATCCTGTTATTTGGAAACCTTCTGAAAAAACGCCTCTAACAGCGATGGCTTGTATCAAGATATTTGAGCGCGCTGTATCGCGTTTTCAAAAATCAGGTAATGATTGCCCTGCTAACTTGCTACAACTTTTAGTTGGCCAAGCTGACGTTGGTCAAGCGCTAACAGATCATCATGATGTGTCGCTCGTCAGTGCAACGGGAAGTACGCGCATGGGCAAAGCTGTTGGTGAACAGGTTGCAAAACGTATGGGGAAAAGCTTGCTTGAGCTTGGTGGTAATAATGCGATGATCGTTTGTCCTAGTGCTGATTTAGAAATGACAAAGCGCGCTGTTTTGTTTAGCGCCGTTGGTACTGCTGGCCAGCGTTGTACAACGCTTCGCCGCCTTATCGTCCATAAAAATGTAAAAGATGAGTTGATTGCAAGCCTAACAAAAGCCTATGGATCACTTAAGATCGCTAACCCTTTAGAGGAGGGAACGCTCATTGGCCCGTTGATTGATGATAGTTCATTTAATGGGATGCAGGAGGCCTTACGTAGCGCAAAAGAGCAGGGGGGAAATATCCTTGTTGGCGGTGAACGTGTAAATGTAGATGGATGTGATGATGGGTATTACGCTGCGCCAGCACTTGTTGATATGCCAGAGCAAAGCAGTGTTGTTGAAACGGAAACCTTTGCGCCAATTTTATATGTAATGACATATAGTGATTTTGATGAAGCGCTTGCGATGCAGAATGCTGTACCGCAAGGACTATCTTCATGTATTTTTACAACGGACGTGCGTGAAGCTGAATATTTTTTATCTGCTGTGGGTAGTGATTGCGGCATTGCCAATGTGAATATTGGGCCAAGTGGCGCAGAAATTGGCGGTGCTTTCGGTGGTGAAAAAGAAACAGGTGGTGGCCGTGAAAGTGGTTCTGATGCTTGGAAAGCTTATATGCGCCGCCAAACGCAAACAATCAATTACTCAAGAGAATTACCATTAGCGCAAGGCGTTAAGTTTGATGTGGATTAGATTATAATTAGAAACGGATTCGATTCGTTTTTAGGGCGGCTTGGCCTCAGTTTTTATTCCTTGTTATTTTTATGTTAATAGTTTGGTGACTATAATAGACGATATGTCTAATTTTGATTCTGTTGTGGTGATTTTATAAAATATTGATTTCAAAAAATAAAATATTCTTCATTTTCCGAAAGATGAAATGCTTTTTAAATTAGTTTGGAAAGTTGTTTGATTCGCTGAAAACTTTCAGGTTAGACTACATATACACAAATACATTATTGAACGAAGGGAGTCTCTGCCTATGCCATTGAATGACCGATCGCAGTCGTCTCAAGGACTGGTTTCTGCACAAAACGGACGCTTAAATGCTTTGAAAGCAAAACATGCGGCACTTTCAACAAAAATTGAAAAAGAAGCACGACACAGTTTTCACAGCGAGAGTCTGATATCCCAACTCAAAAAAGAAAAATTATTATTAAAAGAACAGATTGAAGGTTTGAGAGACGCTTCTTAAAAAGTCAGTTCTATATATAAGTAAAAACAGCATCTAAGAGGGTTCCTAGATGCTGTTTTTTTATTCGTTATAGCGGGCAAAACTAATTGTTGTCTGAATTTCCGCCAGCGCCACCAATTCCTGAAGAAAGGAAGTTAGAAAAATCAAAACCTCCTGCATTTGCCGTTGTGTCAGCATCTGCTTCTGGTTGATTTGCTTCGGCTTGTTGCTTCTCACGCTCTGCTTTCATTTCAGCAGGGTCTTTACCTTGCGCTTTAAAGCCCTTGTCAGAAGCAGCTTCAAGTTCTTTGTAGGAACAAAGGCCAAGTTCTGCTGGACTACGTGGGTTTAAGGAAGATGAAGAAGGGTGTGTTCTATCACGAACAGCCTGAATTGTGGGCTTTGTTGTGCCTACGATTTTGGTAATTTGTGCATCCGTGATTTCTGGGTGATGTTTGATAACCCATGCAATAGCGTCTGGTTTATCACCGCGCTTGGATACAGGTGTGTATTTAGGCCCTTTAGCGCGTGTTTTAACGCTTGGAAGGTCACGGCGAGAGAAATTCATAACATATGTGTTATCTTCGCCTGCTTTGTCGAGTTCTTTTTGCGTTGTTTCACCGCTTTTAACGGGGTCACGTCCAACAATGCCACGTCCAACATCTTCATCGGCGAGAGCTTGCACTTCAACTTTATGAAGGCCTGTAAATTCAGATATTTGTTCAAAAGTAAGAACGGTATTTTCAACGAGCCACACAGCAGTTGCTTTTGGCATTAGTAGTTTTGGAGCATCTTGAGGCTTACTCATCTTTTAAGTCCTTTGTTAAATGTGTTTAACCATAAATTCTGCCCATAGGTTATTACGGGCCGCTCCTTCCCTTGGAGCAGTCTATTTTGACTAAAATGTCTGGGAATAAGGGCAATATAGAGTGTAAAAATATATTTTGCAATCTTTTCTATAGAGGCGAGTTAAGCTATTGTTTTCAAAGGCTGATAAGGAGAACGCTATGTTTGATGAGGAATTACCCAAAAAGAAGGATGATGTTCTTAATAAGAATCTGGAGCCACTATCGCTGGATGAGCTTGCACAATATATTGTTGAGCTTAAAGAGGAAATCTTTCGTACAGAAGCTGAAATATCTCGTAAAAAAGCACATATGGATAGCGCATCTTCGATCTTTAAATAAGCAGTTTTTTTATCACGTGATTTTCTTGCGCAAGCGAGCGCATCGCGTTATGGTGATTTTGCAATTTAAAGGAGATTATCATGAGCGAGACATTAGGCAGAATTCAAGAAACAGGAGCAGCATGTATTGCCGCATACGAAGCATGGAATTCAGAACAAAAAAATGTTGATAATCGTGAAGCGCTTCAAGAAACATTGCATGAGTTACGCAAGGCTGTTGCGCGTATTGAAATTGAAATAGCAACAAGCGAAAGAGATGCAGGATCTTCAAAAAAGATTCCCGTTCCAACGCATCGCTCTCAATCTAAATCTGGTGATGGTAGTCGTGAGTCAATTCTTCCTGATCGTGAACAAAATAATGGTAATGGTGGAAAAGTTGTTAAAAAATCATCAGGACGCCGTACACGTTCACGTAAGCCATCAGACGGTTAATCACGTTTAAATATATTAAAAATTATCTTTCTTAGCGCGAATATCTGCAAAAGTGCTCGCATTTTCTGCGCGTAGAAAGACGTTTGTTTTTAATTCTTCCTCTAATGTAGTCGGAATCGTTGGAAGATTGTTGTCGCGATATTGCTTAACAATTTTATGACGCGCAATGAGATCAACGTTATCAGGTTCGATACTTAAGCAGAACTCTGCATTGGCTAAGGTGTATTCATGTCCGCAATAAATTTGAGTTTCTAGTGGTAAGGCTTTTATTTTTTGTAAGGAATTGAATAGTTCTTCCGGCGTACCTTCAAATGCACGGCCACAACCCATTGCAAAGATCAGATCGCCTGCAAATATAATTTTGCTTTCAGGGAGGTAATAACAAATATGACCGTTTGTATGACCAGGCGTTTCTAATATCTGAATTTTTTCACTAGAGAATGTTAAGGGTGATCCTTCTTTGACAGATATATCGATGTCTGGAATACGGTGAAAATCTTTTTCTGGAGCAATTAGTGTTGCACCATACTGATCCATAATTGCTTTGTTTCCTGCAATGTGATCACTGTGATGGTGTGTATTTAAAATAATACTTGGAGTTAAATCACGGTTTTTTAATTCATTAATAATAGGTTCTGGCTGCCCAGGGTCAATAACGGCAACATCACCATTTTTTTCAAGAATATAAGAGTAATTATCAGAAAGAATAGGAACAAGGATAACGTTCGTTCCGTTTAATTGTTCATTCATGGTGTTGCTTTTTCTTTTGTTGAAATTTCTTCTGTGTTGAGTGCGTCAGAAAGTCTAGCTTTTGCGCTTCCTGGTCTCAAGGGTTTTTGTTGGCTTTCATGTGGAGACCATCCCACAAGAAATATAATTTCAAAGGTTGCTGCAATCTTTCCGTCAGGCTCACTATATTTTTCTTGGTATAGATCTGCCGCACGCATCAATAGGGTGCGATTATTGAAGGATTTAGATCTTTCAATGAGCGCATTGCCTTCACCCATCATTCTTAAGTCATGTATTAGTTTAAATAAATTATCATATGTGACAGTTATTATTTCACTATCAACAACAGGTAGATTAAAGCCAGCACGCTGCATTAACGATCCCATCTGAGGCATATCAGCAAAGGGGGCGACGCGCGGGCTAATACCGCCACTAACCTCCATTTCGGCTTGTGTGAAAATATCACGCATTTCATAGAGTGTTTCTCCGCCTAGGAGTGCGCACATGAATAGGCCATCTGGTTTTAAAGAACGTCTTAATTGTAGCAATGTTCCGGGCAGATCATTCGTTGTGTGCAAATTTAAGGCGCTGATAATTAGATCGAAAGATTCTGACGCAAAGGGAAGAAACTCTTCGTCTGCAACAACAGAGTTTTTACCATCCGTTCCATCCATTGTGATGAGTGTCTCTAAGCCGTTTATTTGTCTTTGATCAATGTCTGCGCGTGTTCCTACTTGTAATGCACATGGAAATTCTTTTTTTATAATCTCAAGGCGTGAAAGTAGCTGATTAGTAGTCCATTTTATTAGAAAATTATTTTCTTTTATATTTTTTAAGGCACGATTTCTTTGTGCGCGAATTTTTTTACGATCAAAAATAAAAATATCGGAAGAAGGAGCCATGATTTATTTATCAAGAAGATAGTCATTAGAAGATGAAGAGTTAGAGGAAGAATCATGTATAACACTTTCTCCTGTTAACCTAAGGAAATCTGCCTTTTCTGCTTCTTGGCTGTATGAGAAACTGGTGCCGGGGCTGAGTTCGCTATCTTGACCTAATGTTGATTGGTAGGCCATTGCAACAACTTTCATGAAGCTGTAATCATTATCTAAATAAAGTAAACGGTATAAACGGTAAAGCGGGCAGTATTTTGTGGCACCATGTGTTCGACCTTCTTTTTTCCACCCATTTACTCCGGCTGTACTTACGGCAAAGGGGAATATGCGTTGCGGTGTTACGCCAATGTGAGAGAAGTAGCTTTCTCCCATTCGTGCGACACATTCTATCGGAACATCAAATTGATCTGCTATGTATTTTCGCGCCATTTCAAATGTTTCAATTTCTTTGGGAAGAGGGAAGCTTGGACAATTTACGGAGTATCCGTTTCCTTTGTAGCGTTGAGGAACAGGTAGATATTGTTCTACAATGCCAGCCATAACTTCGCCGTTTATTTTTTTTGTGAGTGGTAAGACGATGGCAGTATTCAAGGTTTCATCTTCGTTGATAACAAAATCAACCTCTCGTGAGGCAAGGCCTGTAATTCCTCCTTTATTTTGCCCTTCGTCAACGAAAACAGATTGCAATGTTTTTAATGTTCCCGCTCGACCTTTTGTTACCTCAAAGCGTAGATCATCCTTTGCAAGATTAGCAATAATGTCTTGTATTTGTGTCGTTTTTTTAGGCTCTTCGGTTTTAATGCTTAAAGGAGATTCTGCCCATGAAGTATAAGGAATGCCTAGCTTTTCATAGAGAGCCAGAATTTGTAATTCCAAACGGCTTGTTGGGTAAAAGCCAACACTCATAGCATTTAAAACCTGTTGAGCATTAATTTCACGAATGCGTCCTTTTGTTGAAAAGCCATCGGCATCACCAAATAGATTTTTTAAGGCAACTTCCTTGTCAGGCTTTTCAACGGCCAAATAAAATGTTTGTATGTGTTCGTCAATAAAGTTTGGCGCAGGGTAAAAACCAGGCCCTTCTTCGAATAATTCTCCCATACATGGCTTTAAGCCAAAGTGCCCTTTTGCAAATTTCATCACGCTAGGAAAATGATCTTTACGCAAGGATTCCATTGTGTCCATTGGAAAGCTCATTGCTTCTGTTGTGTGCCCAGACCATAGTTTTCCATCAATATTTGGGCTGCTACGCGGGACAGCATTCATTAGACTTCTTGGAAGGCCTTCGTGAATAAATATATTTAGAGATTTATCCGATGTTATACGGTATGGAAGAACTTCTGCCAGATCAATACCACGTGAGGCAAGGTCATATATAGTGCCTTCAACTCGATCTCTCATAGCGGAAATATGAAGGTTCGTGTTTAGATTTTGGGATATTTTACGCTCTTCAATTTTAAGTGATCGTTGTTGACTGACTTTTTGTCCAACGACGATATAGCTTGTTTCTGGCGTTCCTAACGGTTTTTTGTTTTCATCAAATAGGCGTATTCTTTTGTCAAAATGTTGTCGGATGATTTGTGCATCCCAGTGAGGCGTAGTGTAAAGAACGCGTGTCCCAAATCGTCTTAAAGCGTGCCTGAAATCTTTTTGTGAAAAAAACGTGTATTCTTTTTGTAGATCTTCATCCCACTCTTTTCGCTTTGTTTTTCTAACTAAAAATTCATAAGCCCATTTATGAGGAAGGCGGAAGAGTCTAGTTTTAGGGAAGCGCGGCGGGAGTTCTTCTAAATAAAAACCACAATATTTTTCATCGTTATGTGTGCGGGCTTTATCAGCATATAGAATCAGAAGATCGGGATCTGATAACTCTTTCTCGTTTTCTTTGGGGGCATCGGCAGGCATCTCTAAAAGAACATATTCATCTTCTGGTGGCATAGCATAGCTTTGAATGAAAATGTAACCATCTTCTTTTAGTAACTCTAGGTGACGGTGTAAAATATCGGTAACCGCTTTAACGCTACAATTTTCAGCAGAGTAAAATTCATGAAGTGTAAAAGAGTTGATAATCGCATCAAGAGATTTTGGTGGTAGAAAACTTTCTTGAACATCACCGCAAACAAAGCTTAGGTTTGGGAGTTTGTATTGTTCTTTTGCCTGTTCAATTTTGTTAGGATTTCTATCAATACCGACAAAGTCATATTCTGGATTCATTGCCGCCATGGCATAGGTGTATGTGCCATCACAGCAATTTATATTTAGGATATGGGCGCCTTTTTCTAAAACAAGGTGCGCCATAGTAAACCAAGCCTGTTGGATGATTTTAATAGGAACGTTTTTAAGAAGGGGGTTTTTTTCAGCGCGTGAAAAAAGACGTTTTTGTTTGCTTGTTTCAGGCGCGAAGGCATTTTGCGAGGTAAGCGCAGTTTGATTGAAATTCGACGTATCAAGTGCCTGATTGTTTTGCATGGTTGCTTATTGTTATAGGGAATAAGTAAGATAAAAGTAAACTAAAAAATCAGTATTATAGAAAATAATTTTTGCTAGGATTTGCTATATATCGGTCTATGGTGCTTGGCATGATATTCGCAGCTAAATTCGTTGATTTTATTCTGCCGCCACGCTGTATTGTGACAGGCGATATTGTGGATAAACAGGGGATGTTATCTTCTGAAGCTTGGGCTGGATTACGGTTCATCTCTCAACCACAATGTGATCGCTGTGGTATTCCCTTCGACTTTGAGCATGATGTTCAAGAAAGGGGGGAAGGCGCTGATTGTGCAGCCTGTTTGCGAGAACCACCCATTTATAATAAAGCACGGTCTGCGTTGGTTTATGATGAAGCTTCTCGGGAGTTAATCTTGCCTTTTAAGCATGGAGACAAAACACATTTTATTTTAGGTTTTTTACCTTGGCTCAAACAGACGGGGGGAATGATATTAGAAGAAGTTGACTTGATTATGCCTGTACCGCTTCATCGCTGGCGATTGTTACAACGCCGTTTTAACCAAGCGGGTATTATGGCGAGTTACTTGTCTAAAGAAGTAGGCAAATCATGCTGCTTAGATGGGTTGCAGCGTGTTCGCTCAACACCAACTCAGGGGCATATGCGCGCTAAAGAGCGGAAAAAGAATGTGAAACGGGCTTTTGCCGTTAATCATAAATATACTGATATGATTAAAGGAAAGCGTATTTGCTTGATTGATGATGTTTATACAACGGGGGCGACAGTTAATGAATGTGCCCAAACGTTATTAAATGCGGGTGCTATTTATGTGGATGTTTTGACTTTGGCGCGTGTAGTAAAACCTGTAAACGGGTGATTTCCTCTTGTATTAGCTTGAATTAAAGCTTTCGTATTTATTTTTTTGTTTTTATACTGCCCAGATAACTTATTAAAGCGAGGAGCACTTCATGTCCCAATCTGCGAAAGTAGAAATATATTATTGGCCGACCTGTCCATTTTGTGTAAAGGCGCGTGCGTTATTGGATAGTAAGGCTGTTGAGTATACAGGGCATGATATCACGGGAGATGATGTAGCAAGGGCAAAGATGATTGAGCGTACAGGTGGTTCAAAATCTGTTCCACAAATTTTTATTAACGATCAACTTATTGGCGGTTGTGATGATCTTTACGCGCTTGATAATCAAGGTAAATTGGAAGGGTTATTAAATGGCTAATCCGGTTGTTGCTGCATGTGTACAGCTTAATAGCGGCCCAGATATTGATGACAATCTGACTGCTGCGGGGCGTTTAATTCGTGAGGCTGCTGTTGAGGGTGCAGAATTTATTATTACACCAGAAAATACGGATTTTATTCGTGAAACAAAAGAGCAAACTTTAGAAACGGCTTTAGAGGAAAATAAACATCCTGGACCAATATTTTTTGGGGAATTGGCAAAACAACTTGGTGTTTGGCTTCTTATTGGATCAATGAAGATTAAAGTGGCTGAAGATAAAGTTGCTAATCGGTCGTTTTTGTTTAGTAAGACGGGTCAGTTGATGGCGACGTACGATAAAATTCATTTATTTGACTGTGACTTGCCGACAGGTGAAACGCATCGCGAGAGCGATATGGTTGTGGCTGGTAAAATGGCGGCTGTTGTAAAAACGCCGTGGAAGCCAGTAGGCCTTTCGATTTGCTATGATATGCGTTTTCCTTATTTGTACCGTTCTATGGCGCAACGCGGCGCAGAAATTATAGCTGTTCCTTCCGCTTTTACCGTGCCAACAGGTAAAGCACATTGGGAGGTGTTGCTTCGTGCGCGTGCTATTGAAACGGGGAGTTATATTCTGGCGCCAGCTCAATGTGGTGAGCATGAAGGTGGGCGCACCACTTACGGACATTCGATGATTATTGATCCGTGGGGAAAAATTATAGCTGAGCGTGAAGTTGATACGCCGGGTGTTATTATGCGTAAACTTCATTTTGAGGAAGTAACCAAGGCGCGTTTTTCTATTCCTTCATTACAAAAGGATAGTAGCTTTGATTTTTATGAGACAAAACTGTAAAAGAAAGTAATTAAGATGACGCTTCGTGACGATGCTATTTATGTCGGTTCAGAAACAGGTAACCCAAATAATAATTTGTATTTTGAATTAAAGTGGGGCAATCGTCATGGGCTTGTTGCTGGTGCGACGGGAACGGGTAAGACTGTTACGCTTCAGAATTTAGCAGAGGGTTTTTCTGATGCGGGCGTTCCTGTGTTTATGGCCGATGTTAAGGGCGATCTTTCAGGCATCTGTCAGCCTTCTGAAAAGCAGGATTTTCTTGTTAAGCGAGCAGAAATAATTGGTTTAGAAGAGTATCCATCTCGCGCTTACCCTGTAACATTCTGGGATATGTTCGGCAAGCAAGGCCATCCGATCCGCACAACAGTCTCTGAAATTGGCCCCTTATTACTTGCGCGTATGCTTGAACTCAATGACACGCAAGAAGGTGTTCTTAATATTGCATTTCGTTTGGCGGACGAAGAAGGCATGCTGATCCTTGATCTAAAAGATTTGCGTTCTTTATTGATTTCTATGGCCGAGCGCTCATCGGAAATTTCATCGACTTATGGCATGGTGAGCAAGCAATCAATTGGAGCAATTCAGCGCTCATTACTCCGCCTTGAAGATCAGGGAGGAGACAAGTTCTTTGGTGAGCCGGCATTAGAGATCAAAGATCTGATGCGTACGGATATGGATGGTAAAGGGGATGTGAATATTCTTGCCGCTGATGAGTTGATGAACAGCCCGCGCCTTTACGCAACGTTTTTGCTTTGGATGCTTTCTGAGCTTTTTGAAGAATTACCAGAGGCAGGAGATGCGGATAAACCAAAATTTGTGTTCTTCTTTGATGAGGCACATTTATTATTTGATGATGCGCCGAAAGCTCTATTAGAGAAAGTGGAACAAGTTGTTCGCCTTATCCGTTCAAAAGGTGTTGGAATTTTCTTTATTACACAAAACCCTGCCGATGTTCCTGATACTGTATTGGGGCAGCTTGGTAACCGTATTCAACATGCTTTGCGTGCTTTTACGCCAAAACAACAAAAAGCGATCAAGCAAGCTGCGGAAACGTATCGTGAAAACCCCAAATTTGAAGTGGCTGATGTTATTACTGAATTGGGCGTTGGTGAAGCTTTGGTATCAACATTAGAAGATAAGGGTACGCCATCTATTGTTGAGCGCGCCCTTATTCGTCCGCCAATGGCAAAATTAGGGGTGGCAAGCGCGGAGGCTAAACGTATGGCGCTTCAGGCCGATGGCGTTGGTGGTAAATATGATGAAACGCAAGATCGTGAGAGCGCTTATGAAATTTTACAAAAACGCGCTGAAAAAGCTGCTAAACAGGCCGAAAAGGCTCAAGAGGTTGCTGAAAAAGCAAAGTCAGTTAAGAAAAAATCAAACCGTCAGGGCGTTGGCGAAGCAGCAATTAAGTCTTTGGTTCGCTCTGTCAGTTCATCCGTAGGACGTACGATCGCGCGTGAATTGATCCGTGGTGTTATGGGTGGATTAAAGCGTTAAAAGAGTATCGTTAAACCAATAATTCTAACGACACGTTTAAAGATTTTGCTATGTTTTTAAGGCTACGGATAGAGCCGTCTTTGCGGCCAGTTTCTATTTCTGTTAAATAGGGGCGAGAGATACCTGCTGCCCCAGCTAGATCATCTTGTGTCATGCCGCGATATTTACGAATGATTTTGATCGGATTGCTTTGTTCCAATGAGAGCTCTTGCATGACTTCATCAGGAAGAATGCTATCTCTGCCTTCATTTTTAAGGGCAGTAAAATCGTGAAGAGGCACCAGAACGTGGGGTTTTCCTGCAATGTGAATAATATCGTAATTCATGGTGTTTACCTCTGTTTTGTGTCTTACAGCGACATCATATCAGAGCAGAGAATAAATTAAAGTTGAAACTTAAAAGCGCGTTGTTAGGCTGATTGATCCAAAAACGCTGGGATCATTTTGGTCATCAAATTCTCGGGTGCGGTAATTGAGTGTGTAGGATAGGCGATAGTCATCATAACCAAACGCAATGCCTGCATTAACATCACCGACGAGTATTTTTTTATCAACATTGTGGCTATCACGGAATGTATTACCATCTAAGAAAATATTGCGTGCCATGGCGCGGCCATCAAAACCTGCAAAGAGT
Source organism: Micavibrio sp. (assembly GCA_002708415.1). GTDB lineage: Bacteria > Pseudomonadota > Alphaproteobacteria > Micavibrionales > Micavibrionaceae. The sequence goes on from PANS01000004.1 coordinate 22,424, forward strand.
TGCCAGTTAAAATCGTTGTCTGGCGTATCAAAGAAGCCTGTTCCGGGCATGGCTGGACGCACACGTGGCGGCGTATCTTGAAGGCGATTATTGTAGGGGCTAAAGGTTATCAGCGCGCCAGATCCTGCATAGGTGTAAACGTTACCTAGAGAAACATTAATGTCGGGTTCTATACGTAAACGGTAGTCACCAAGATTAGTTGTATAAAAAATAGGCCAGCGGCGACGCCATGATAAAATAGCGCCTGGTTCAAATTTGAGCTGATTATCCCAACCTTTAGGAATAGGGGAGTCTGTTACACGTTTGTGGATGAGTTTTTGTGTCTGTTCACCAAGAGCTTGTGGGCCGACGATTCCTAACGTCATTTCAAGCTCATCCATATGATTATCTGTAACAGTGGCCAACCCAATGGATCCGTAGAGCCACGCTGCATAAGGACGGTCATTACTCTGTAGAGATTTTATTTTAATGTTCTCAGGCGTATAAATATTTTGACCAAAAGAAAAAAAGGTGCTTGTTGTGCCGTTTAAATCAAACGTAGGAATTGCGTCAGCAAGTATACTGATCCCAGGGGGAACGCTGACCTCTGTATCAAAATAAGAGACACGCAGACCGCTGGTATAATTTTCATCCGTACCGCCACCAATAAGATCATTTTCGTATGAAAAGCTGAGGTAATTATGATCATCTGCATTCTTGACGCGCCCGCTAATCACTTTTTCTAAATTTTGCTGATCATTCAAATGACGGCCGATCTGCTTTGTTTGCTGGGTGTTCACGCGTGATTGCGCCTGTACGCTGAAGGGAAGGGTGCATAATAGAGCGGTGATTACGATCGTTCTTAAGGGCATAAAACGCTTGTAGCGGGAATGACCC
>PANS01000005.1 GCA_002708415.1 Micavibrio sp.
GCGCGCTCGCCCTTTCTGAATATGGCACGCTGAAAAAACTCGGCATTGAACTTATTGGCGCGAACGAAGAAGCCATCGCAAAAGCCGAAGACCGCGACCTTTTTAAACAAGAAATGGATAAGCTTGGCCTTGAGAGTGCAAAATCAATGCTTGCACATAACCGCGAAGAAGCTGATTTGGCATTAGAAACAATCGGCCTTCCAGCCATCATTCGCCCTGCCTTTACCATGGGCGGAACTGGCGGCGGTATTGCCTATAACAAAGATCAATACCTCCAAATCACCAATGAAGGAATTGAAGCCTCACCGATTAACCAAATCTTGGTTGAGGAATCTCTTCTAGGTTGGAAAGAATATGAAATGGAAGTTGTGCGCGATAAAAACGACAACTGCATCATTATTTGTTCAATCGAAAATATTGACCCCATGGGTGTCCATACGGGCGACTCGATCACTGTTGCCCCCGCCCTAACGCTAACCGACAAAGAATACCAAATCATGCGTAATGCTTCACTTGCTGTTCTTCGCGGTATTGGCGTTGAAACAGGTGGATCGAATGTTCAATTCTCAGTTAATCCAAAAGATGGTCGCTTGATCGTTATTGAAATGAACCCGCGTGTGTCACGCTCTTCTGCGCTAGCGTCAAAAGCAACAGGCTTCCCGATTGCAAAAGTCGCGGCAAAGCTTGCTGTTGGGTATACTCTTGACGAACTAGGAAACGATATCACTGGCGGAAAAACACCCGCGTCATTTGAGCCTACAATCGATTACGTTGTCACAAAGATCCCACGCTTTAATTTTGAAAAATTCAAAGGCACAGATAAACGCCTGACCACAGCCATGAAATCTGTCGGTGAAGCGATGGCGATTGGCCGTAACATGGAAGAATCCTTCCAAAAAGCGCTTCGCTCTTTAGAAGATGGTCTTACTGGCTTTGACGATGTTAAAATTGGCGATGGCTCCACAAAAGATGGAGAGCCACACGTCGATCAAATTCGCGCGGCGCTCTCTATTCCAACCCCACAACGTATTTTATATGTTGCCCAAGCGATGCGTCACGGCATGTCATTAGAAGACATTCACTCAGCCTGTAAAATAGATATGTGGTTCTTGGAGCGCATTAAAAACATTACAGATAAAGAAGCAGAAATCATTGAAAACGGCCTGCCTGTTACACCACAAGGTTGGACAGAGCTAAAGAAAATGGGCTTTGCTGATGCGCGCCTTGCCGCGCTTGTGAACGTAGAAGAAGAAAGCGTGCGTAAGGCCCGCCACAACCACAATGTGCACCCTGTCTTTAAACGCGTGGATAGTTGCGCCGCAGAAATTCCTTCTGAAACACCCTACATGTATAGCTGTTACGAAGGCAATGGAATGAACCCTGCAGAAAGCGAATGCGAACCGACTGACAAAGAAAAAGTCATTATTCTTGGCGGCGGGCCAAACCGTATCGGTCAAGGGATTGAATTTGACTATTGCTGTGTGCATGCTTGCTACGCTCTACAAGAAGCAGGTTATGAAACCATCATGGTGAACTGTAACCCTGAAACGGTTTCAACCGACTACGACACAGCTGACCGCCTATATTTTGAACCATTAACAGCAGAGGACGTTGTTGAGATCATCCGCGCGGAACAAGAAAACGGCAAAGTTCACGGAGTTATTGTTCAACTCGGCGGTCAAACACCGCTTAAGCTTGCAAATTATCTAAAAGAAAGCGGTATTCCAATTTTGGGAACAGATCCTGACGCTATTGATTTGGCCGAGGATCGTGAACGTTTCCAAAAACTTCTTAAAAAACTCAAACTCCGCCAACCAAAAAACGGCCTTGCTTTTTCTAAAGAAGAAGCGCTTGAGATGGCTGAAGGCATCGGCTTCCCGCTTGTTATTCGTCCGTCTTACGTTCTTGGCGGCGCCGGTATGGAGATCGTGCAAAACCTCGAAGAGCTAGAACGCTACATGGGGCGTGCTATTCACGTTTCAGGAAAAAACCCTGTTCTCCTTGATAAATACCTTAAAGGTGCTATCGAAATTGACGTTGATGCCGTTTGTGATGGTAAAGAAGTTTACGTCGCCGGCATCATGGAACATATAGAAGAAGCGGGTGTGCATTCTGGTGACTCAGCTTCTGTTCTGCCACCGCACTCTATCCCGTTCAAAACGGTAAAAGAGCTAGAGCGCCAGACAATCAAACTGGCTAAGGCGCTTAAAGTAAAAGGCCTCATGAATGTTCAATTCGCCCTTAAGCGCAACAAGCAAACAGGCGAACACGATATCTTCATCATCGAAGTGAACCCACGTGCCTCGCGTACCGTGCCTTTCGTTGCCAAGGCGACAAATGTACCGATCGCCAAGATTGCGTCACGCATTATGGCGGGTGAAAAACTCAAAGACTTTAGAGATCAGCTTTTAGGCATGAGCGCAGAGCACACAGCCGTGAAAGCACCCGTATTCCCATTTGATCGTTTCCCTGGCACCGATACAATTCTTGGGCCAGAAATGAAATCAACTGGCGAAGTCATGGGCATTGATAAAGATGTCGCTCAAGCTTTTGCTAAATCACAACTGGGCGCGCGCGTTATGCTCCCTACGAGCGGTAAAGTCTTCTTATCCGTCAAAGATAGTGACAAAGAAAACCTCATCCCTATCGCTCAAGAGCTTCAAGATATTGGCTTTGAACTCATCGCTACAGGCGGAACATGTACCACGCTTCAAGAAGCTGGCCTGAATGTTGAGCGTATAAACAAAGTGATGGAAGGCCATCCCCATATTGTTGATGCTATTATCAATGAAGACATTGATTTCATGATTAACACAACCAAAGGTCCACAAGCGGTTGCCGATAGTTTCTCAATCCGCCGTCAGGCTTTGGCGCACAAAATCCCGTATTACACATTGCTCACTTCGGCGCGCGCCGGCGTTCAAGCTATTCGCGCCATGAAGAACCGTGATATGGATGTAGCGCCACTGCAGTATTATTGTGAAAATCACGATGATATGGACGAGGATATCGAAGCGGCTTAATGTAGTCTTGATAGGGTCTTGCCCAACTTGAGGACATCTCTTGACGTTATCTAACCAATCCCCTACACTCATCAATATAGAAAGTCCGCTACTGAAGCGGGCTTTATTATTTTTTACCCAAAAATTAAAGAGATTTGAAAATGGATAAATATCCAATAACACCAACTGGCTTTAAAGCACTTGAAGAAGAACTAAAAGAGCGCAAAACAGTCAAACGCCCAGAAATAGTTGATGCGATTGCAGAAGCGCGTGAACACGGTGATTTAAAAGAGAATGCTGAATACCATGCCGCACGTGAGCAACAAGGTTTCAATGAAGGCCGCATTCAGGAACTAGAAGCTGTTATTGGCTCGTCACAAATTATTGATCCAAGTGCGTTTACTGGCGATTCCGTAAAATTTGGTGCCAGTGTAGAAATAGTTGATGAAGAAACAGATGAAGAAAAAACTATTCAAATCGTTGGGCAGTATGAATCAGATGCTGATAACGGCAAAATCGCAATCACATCGCCTATCGCTAAGGCTCTTATTGGAAAATCTATTGGAGACAGCGTAAAAGTTGTGACGCCACGCGGTAAAGTTGATTACGAAATTCTAGACGTTAAATATGCTTAAACTAGCGCTTTTATTCTATCTCGACAGGAACACCTGGACGCTCCTTAGAGCTGCGAACAAGAAGCATTGTTTTAACCGAACTTACATTCTCGGCGGCCGTTAAATGCTCAGTCAAGAAAGATTGATAACCTTCCCAATCTTTCGCAACAATACGCAATAAATAGTCAACCTCGCCTGAAAGCATGTGACATTCACGAACCAAGCGCCACTCATCACATTGTTGCTCAAATTTCTTCAAATCGGCTTCAGATTGTGATTCCAGCTTAATTTGCGCGTAAACAGTAATGCCATAGCCCATAAGCTGTGCATCAAGACGGCCATAATACCCTTTAATATAACCAGCATCTTCCAAAGCATTTACACGGCGCAAGCACGGTGGTGCAGATATTCCTGCGTTTTTTGACAATTCAACATTGGTAATTCTACCATTTGATTGCAAATCATTAAGGATTTTACGATCTATTTTGTCTAATTTGACACGGCGCATGAAATATTCTTTCGTAAATTATATCTTTATTGTCAAAAATGGTTATGCCTTGGTATAAAGTTACACCTATTGAACTTCAAGCGTTTTTATAGCCTAAAGGGCAACTAAATTTTTTTATGGTTAAAGATATTCAAAACCTAACCTGTTGGATCATTAGCGAAGGCATGGCTGGAACAGAAAACCAATGCCTCGGCGTGGTTGAGGCATTGGGAATCGAACCAAACATTAAACGTATAAATTTAACATTTCCTTGGAATTTCCTACCTCCGTCTATCAAATTTGAAACATCATCATCATTCACACCCAAATTAACACCGCCATGGCCAGATATAATTATTGCATCAGGCCGAAAAGCTATACCTGTAACGCGTTATATTAAAAAGAAATCAGGTGAGAAAACATTTACCGTTTACTTGCAAGATCCGCGAGTAAATCCTAATCAATTCAATCTTGTTGCTGTTCCATTTCATGATCAAACACGCGGTGAAAACGTCATTGTTACAAATGGCGCACCAAATAAAATTTCAGATGTAAATCTCAGTCTTGCCAAAGCACAATTCGCGCCGTTATTTGAACAACTAAAAAAACCACGCATTGCCGTTCTTATTGGCGGTAATAGCAAAGCTTATAAAATGACACCAGAAATCACAAAAAATCTTTGTGATCAGCTTAATGAGCTTGATGCCTCATTGATAATTACAGCATCTCGGCGCACGGGTGAAGAAAATCTAAATATCATTAAAAAACAATGCGATAATAACAATAACTTCATCTGGGATGGTAATGGAGAAAACCCCTATTTGGGCATGCTTGCTTGGGCCGATACCATCCTTGTGACTGCCGATAGCACCTCCATGGTTTCCGATGCAGGAACTACGGGTAAACCTGTCTACATCGTTCCGCTTGAAGGCGGATCAAAGAAATTTGATATCTTTCATAACCACCTTCGCGCATTGGGTGTAGCACGCCTTTTTGATGGTCAACTTGATCATTGGAAATATGATCGCTTACGTGATGCAGAAAATGTCGCGAATGAAATAAAAAGACTCCTCGATAAGAAGTAACTTTTACCCCGCACTACCTGAATATCTAGATAAGACAGCGTAGCATACACTCTGGTGGATAGGTTTAAAAACAGCCTTGTGAAGCGCTCATAACCTCTTTAAAAATAAGACAATTATTGGAGTTAATAAGCATGACTGATGCGCAAAAGCACACAAAAGTATTGATTATTGGATCTGGTCCAGCAGGCTACACAGCAGCTATTTACGCTGCCCGCGCAAACCTAAAACCAGTACAATTTTTAGGCATTCAACCTGGAGGACAACTCACCATCACAACAGAAGTTGAAAATTACCCAGGCTTTGCTGACCCAATTCAAGGCCCATGGCTAATGGAACAAATGCGCGCCCAAGCTGAAAATGTTGGAACAACAACAATCCAAGATCTGATTACAGACGTCGATTTTTCTAAACATCCCTACACTGTAACTGCAGATTCAGGCGATGTTTACACTGCAGATACCGTCATCATCACAACAGGCGCGAAAGCGCGTTGGCTTGGCTTAGAGTCTGAAACGAAGTTTCAAAACATGGGCGTCTCGGCCTGCGCCACTTGCGATGGTTTCTTCTTTCGCAATAAAAAAGTTGCGGTTGTTGGTGGTGGAAACTCTGCCGTTGAAGAAGCCTTATTCCTTGCTAATATGTGTGAAAAAGTAACCCTTATTCACCGCCGCAATGAATTGCGTGCAGAACGTATTATGCAAGAGCGCTTATTCAAGCACCCTAAAATTGAAATTTTATGGGATAGCACCGTTGATGAAATTCTTGGTGTTGAAATGGGACAAGGTGATGCACCTGGCGTCACAGGATTACGCATTAAAAGCACAAAAGATGGTAGCCCGTCTGAAATTGATGTTGATGGTGTTTTCATTGCAATTGGGCACGATCCGGCAACGGAATTGTTTAAAGGTAAGCTAAAAATGGATGATGAGGGTTACCTCATCACAGCCACAGACTCAACCGCCACATCAATTCCAGGTGTTTACGCCGCGGGCGATGTAAAAGATAAAACATACCGTCAGGCCGTAACCGCAGCAGGTATGGGATGCATGGCAGCACTAGAAGCCGATAAATTTATTGCAAATCTAGAAACGCAAGCCGATAGTAATCAAAATAATGATGAGGAAGCCGCATAATGGATTGGGACAAACTTAGAATATTTCACACAGTCGCACAGGCAGGAAGCTTCACACATGGTGGAGAAACTCTTGGCCTTAGCCAATCTGCGATTTCTCGCCAGATCAGTTCGCTAGAAGAAAGCATTGATACAAAGCTTTTCCACCGCCACGCACGTGGTCTTATTTTGACCGAACAAGGTGAGCTTCTTGCAAAAACAGCACGTGAGATTTTCTCTAAACTCTCTATGGTAGAAAGCCAACTTGCCGATTCAAAAGCTCTTCCTTCTGGTCCTTTACGCATCACAGTCCCTGAATTCATCGGCTCTACATGGCTCGCACCACAAGTAAAGCACATTAAAGAACTCTACCCTGCTCTTGAAATTAGCCTAATCCTTGATGATCGCGTTCTTAACTTAAGTATGAGTGAAGCCGATGCTGCCATTCGTCTCTACGAAACAGAGCAACCAGATATAATTCAAATTCACTTAACAGATATTCACTTCCACATCTGTGCTAGCCGCGATTATTTAGAAAAACATGGCGCGCCAAAATCAACGAAAGACCTGCGCAACCATACGCTTATTGGGTATACGCATGGTGGCCCAACACCTTTCATTGAGCCTAACTGGCTATTTAGAAAGGCTGGCGTGGAAACAGACAATAATCCTAATCTTATTAGAATGAATTCTCTTTATTCCATTTATGAAAGCGTTGGTAGCGGAGCAGGTCTAGCAGCATTGCCTGACTACCTCATCGCTAGAGACGACAACATTGACTTTGTTTTACCCTCCGTCCAGCGCCCACCAGTGAAAATGTATTTTGTTTACCCCGAAGAACGCAAACATTCGAGCCGTATCGAAGTTTTACGTGATTTCTTGGTTCAAAACATTTCAAAAACGAAGTTTTAAAATAAACATTTGCCTCAAAATGAGCCGCATACGGCGATATTCGTTCATAAATGTAAAAAAAATTACATTTAACCCTAGCCAAACGCATCAAACCTCCTTATAAGTCCCACATTGCTCGAACATATGCGAGAGCAATAGGGTTTTTAAATCCTACGTCTTAGACGTGAAACCTCCCTGTTTAACTTCCCGGGCACTTCCTTAACGGAAAGATTGCCCGGTTTTTTTTACATGCATTTTGTAGTTTCTTTACTCTTCTGTTAAAGACGTGGTATTTTACTTAAGTGATTTGTTTTTCACCCAGCCCTTTATGAATAAACTTCTCAAGACCTTTTTATGACGACAGATAACAGAGAACCAGTAATAGCGATTTTTAACTATGGCGGAGGCTTACGTGGTCTAATACCCGCTCATATTATGACGCGTATAGAAAAAGTTACAGGCCTTCGCATGAGTGAGATGGTCGATATCTTTTGTGGCCCTTCAACGGGCGCCATTTTAAACTCGGCATTAACGCTACCAAATCCAGATCATCCAGAGCGATGTAAATATCGCGCACGCCACCTCGTAAGATTTTACGAACGTGAAGGCACAAAAATATTCCCTCAAGATCGTTTCCGCGAACTTCGAGGTCTGTTGCATGATTTTAACAATAGAATGACCAAGTTCAGTCAATTAGAAAGCATTTTTAAGCACGGGCATTATGACCCAAAAAATCTAAGCATTGCCCTCAAAGCGCTCTATGGTAACGCAAAATTATCAGACAGTATGAAAAGCCTTATTGTCCCTTTCTACAGTCTTGATGGAACAAACAACGCCCACAATTATAAGGAAGCAGAAAGCCCTACACAAGCCATGAGACACTACGCCAGTGAAGGCGGTCATGCCGTATGGCTTCGTAATATGTGCTTAAACAATGAACGGCAATATAGAAATAACACGCCAGATGTCTTTTTACATGATGCCGTTATGGCAAGCTGCGCCGCCCCAACCTATTTCCCCTGTCATCACTTTAATATCGATTGGAAAGATAGCCGTGGCACGAAAGAATATGCTGGCATTGATGGTAATATCTTTGATAATCCAGCGGTCTCTTACTATGGCTCAATCAGAAAGCAACTCGATCCTGATCAAAAACTCATCATGATTGGTTTGGGCACAGGAAACACCAACAGATCTATTAAAAAAGAAAAGTGGAACAAATACGGCTCATTGGGCGTTGTTGATCCTGTTAATGATCTGCCGCTGATCAATATTTTCTTCCATGCTTCCGAATCCGCTCTCTCTCATAGCTTTGTGAGCGAAATGGGTAACGATTTACATATGTTTAACAGAACTATTTTAGACGGTGATCCAAACACACCAAGCGCACAGATTGATGATGGATCACCAGAAAATTTGAAAAAATTACGTCATTTTGCTGAAGCTATTATGGAAGAACACAAAAACGAATTTGATCATGTTTGTGAGATGCTTGTCCGTAACCGAGACAAAAAAGAAACCAAGAAAAAAGAAGATCAACCCATAGAAAATTGGATTAAAGGTCTGTTTTCACTTAGTAAAAAGACAGATTAAACCCTACTTTTCCACAAAACAGCAAAAAAATCTTCTTTTTCCGTATTTTTTTCTATGTCAATTAAACAACACTGCACATACTTAATTGCAAGAGTATAACGTCAATCAACACATAGGATCCTATGGTTTCCAATTATTCTGGTAGAGCAAATAACATTTTCACACATTCTCCTGTCATTACAGACGATGATGGAAAGCAGTTTGTTGTTACGCAAGGCAGTGAATATGAACTACCTAAACATATAACCCTCCACGAGTTTCATACAACGCACGGTGTTCCTATCCGCTTCTATACTGCGAAGGCCGAAAACGAAACAGCCATGATCATGGGGGCAAGCGGTTTCAAAACAGACTTTATTCTTACGCCTCAAGAAATAGAAGCTCTAAATTCTCAAGGTGTTTCTGTTTGTTGGCTTGCTCTTCCCAACCCTGGGCGTAATACAGATTTTATGGAATATATTGTGGAAGCCGCAAAAGAAGTTCTTGTTGAACCACGCCATGCAGAAATACGATCATGGTGTGCACGCAATGTACCAAAAGTCTTCTTTGGTCACTCTTCAGGTGCGCAACTTTTCCTAAGACTTGCATCTGAAGGCCATCATAAAACATTAAACCGCTTATTTTCTGGAGCCATTTTATCATCCCCTTATATTACGCCACCAGGAACAGAGCATCCATTAACTCTTTCGAGTATCGCTTTTGATTATTATGCACGGAAACATGCTCTTAAACTCCCATCCGAAACACCTTTAGGTCAAGTATATTTAAAGAAAAGCGAACGCGCTAATTTTGACGGCCCTGATTTAGCTAAATATCAGGTTCCCGTATATCAACAAATTCAAGAGCTGCGTAGAGGAGGTAAAATTGTACTAAACGCCCTAAGAAATCCTGAAAGCAATCTTCGTGGCCTAGAGATGCCTTTCTTGGTCGCTGCTGGAGCGAATGATAAATTTTCTAGCCCACGCATATCCTCCGAAATTGCCCAAACTTTTCAAGGGGCTTTTTATTACGCACAAGGGTTGGGGCACAGCCCCCTTTCTAATAATACAGAAGGCTTTGGCACTCTATTAGGGGCAACAACATCAATGGCACGGAAAGAATTTGGAAAGTTCGCTAAACAATATCATCTAGATGATTATACCGTAAGGTCAGAACGCTTTATTGTAACAAAACTAGCACTGTCTGCCGCCGCTCAAGCTGCAACAGCCGTTACGCAACGGCTCGTGCCTGACCGCTTAAGGCCGCGCATGCCTTCTGTATTCTCTCGCACGCCTTCGTAAGGGCTTCTTCAGATGTTGCGTATGAAATTCTAAAGTGCGGAGAAAGACCAAATGCTGCGCCATGCACACAAGCAACCCCTTCGCTCTCCAATAAATAACTCACAAAATCTTCATCTGTTTCGAGTGTTTTGCCATCAGGCGTTGTTTTACCCATAAGGCCTGCGCATGATGGATACACATAAAATGCCCCTTCAGGATTTGGACAGTCAATACCCTCACAATCATTGAGCATTTTAACAACCAAGTCACGACGTCCTGCGAACGCTTCAATCCATGGTTTCATGAATGATTGATCACCATTGAGAGCCTCTGTCGCTGCTGCTTGAGAGATAGAAGAAGGGTTCGATGTGCTTTGCCCTTGGATTTTACTCATTGCTTTAATAAGCTCTGCTGGCCCGCCTGCATAACCAATACGCCAGCCTGTCATAGAATACGCTTTCGACACGCCATTAACAGTCAATGTGCGATCTTTAAGGGCAGGCTCAACCTCAGCCACTGTACAAAATTTAAAATCATCATAAACGAGGTGTTCATACATATCATCCGTTAGCACCCAAACATGAGGATGCTTCATAAGAACATCTGTCAGCTCTTTCAAATCAGCATGTGAATAACCAGCGCCCGTTGGATTTGAGGGAGAATTAAGGATAACCCATTTGGTCTTAGGCGTGATCGCCGCTTCTAATTGCACGCCAGTCATTTTAAAACCTGCTTCAGCAGGGCAATCTACAATAACTGGCTCCCCTTCTGCCAAAAGAACCATATCTGGATAAGATACCCAATAAGGCGCAGGAATAATGACCTCATCGCCTGGGTTTAATGTTGCCATCAACGCATTATACAGCACTTGCTTACCGCCCGTCCCAACAGTGATTTCATTGCGGGCATACTCAAGGCCGTTATCACGCTTAAATTTTTCAATGATGGCGTCTTTAAGTTCTGGCGTACCATCTACATTCGTATATTTCGTTTGGCCATTATCCATCGCCGTTTTCGCCGCCTCTTTAATAAAATCAGGCGTATCAAAATCAGGCTCACCGCCACCTAGGCCAATAACATTAACGCCTTTAGCTTTTAAGTCCTTTACAAGACCAATAATTTTGAACGTTGCCGATGGCTTTATATTTGATAATCTTTTTGCAATAAATGTCATAATACCCTCTTACTTTAAAAAACCGTTATTATCTCCGCGTTTAGGATCAATAGGATAACTCCCTAAAATTGAATATTTGTCAACAACCTGCCCAAACTCATTTAAAGCGTCCGACATTGTCTGACTGTGCAATGACGCTAAAATATCAACATAAAAACATGGAATTTGTTTGTTTTCGCCAGACATAAAAGTCTCGAGCTTGATTAAATCTATTTTATGTCTTTGGAATATCTTTAATGCATCCACTAGGCTTCCTGGCGCATGATTTGTCTCAAATTTGATTGTCGTAATCGCATCTTTCCCGATCAATGATACGTCTAAAGGCTGTTTCGCTAAAATTAAAAATCTCGTAACATTATTTTTAACATCCTGAATGTTATCTATAAGCTTAACAACATTATATGTTTCCTGATTTAAATGTGAGCCTATTGCCGCATATTTCTCACTTTTTTCGGAAGAAACTTCTCTTACGGCTCCTGCTGTATCGTATGTAGGGTATGCAACAGCTTTTGGTAAAAACTCCTTAATAAACCCTTTGCACTGCGCTAAAGCTTGTGGATGGCTCTTAACATAAACTATCTTATTGAGTATTTCCTCTAAATCCTCTTTATCAAGATTACTAGAATCCTTACTTATTGCTGCCTTAGATACAAAAAGACAATGATTAACAGGCAAAAGATATTCACCAACTATATGTAGTTCAGATTCCGAAAGAATGCTGTGGACTTCCATAACACGCCCTGCCGAAGTATTTTCAACAGGTAAAATAACATATTGAGCATCACCGCTTTGAACAGCCTCTGTCGCTCTGTCAAATGATTGAAAGCTAACATAATCACTATCGGGAAAAAAGTTTATAGCCGCCTCATAGGAGTAAGAACCTATTAACCCTTGATAAGCAACCTTAACCCGATTTTTTTTCATAATATAAGACCCTCTATATTCTCTTATACTGCCCATGAACATTATGCTTGTCTTTACACTCATGCAAGCGTTTGAAAAGAAAAGTTTTCAAATTATTTTTAATAAGCATTTAAAAGTGAAAATCCTTCAAGCCTAACAATAAATAGTAAGCAATAAAATAGAGATAAAGAAACCTCCCTTTATTAAATAACAACTCATAATAAACCACAAACTTCGACGCAAAAAAAGAGGCTTAAAACACGTTGTGGCTATTTACTATTATTTGTTTTGAGGCTGTTGTAATACGCCTTTCAAGGCTTTATTACTTTAAGGTAACGAGGAAGTGATTATTTTCCAAAATGCTTAAAAGGCTTAAAAATATTCAAACGCCACTTAAAGTTTTTATCTCTTTAGGGATAATGGCTTTTGTTTTTTTACGCCTAGACTTAAAGGAATTTAAAGAGGTTGTAAGTCAAATTGACATCACCTTCTGGGGCTATGCTATTGTGCTGACCCTAGCACAATTCTTCTTACTTTCTTTACGGTGGCAAATTCTCATCAATATAGGTCAATACCGAATGAATTACCTGCAATCACTTCAAGTGACATTAGCCAGCTTTTTGGCCAACACACTTTTCATTGCAACAATTAGCGGTATTGCCGTTAGAATAGCGCTCGCCCTTCAATATGGCTCATCCGTGTTTAAAGCTATTTTTGCAACAGGTATTGATCGTTTTTTAACGCTATTTGCTCTCACAATTTTTTCTTCCATATTTATCCCCTCTCTATCTAACTATTTAGATGGATCAATGTATAAAAATACCGTGATTTATATAGGTATCATCACCTTTATTTTGGTTGTTCTTACACCGCTAATCACGTTATTTATTCTTAAAAAAGTACCCGCGTTATCAAAATCAAAAGGAAGAATTAATTCAGGCGTTCGTTATATTACAATCTTAATTAACAGCCGTAAAATCCTGTTTAAACTTATTTTAATCAGTCTGGTGGCGCAACTTTTTTTCTTTATTGCCATTTACCTTTTAAGTATTTCCGCCAGTGTTAATTTAGGCTTTCTTCAAATTATGACCGTTCTTCCTGTTATAACCTTAATTGCTAGTCTGCCCATCAGCATAGGTGGTTGGGGTGTACGTGAAGGCGCTTTTGTTTATGGCTTAGGCTTACTGGGCGTACCAATGGAGACAGCCTTTCTTGTATCTATACAAATAGGCCTCATTAGCATGCTAACCATTATTTTTGCTGGTATTCCCGCCATTTTAAGTGAGCACAATTTCTATACTTTTAAAAATTGTTTTAGTAAAAAATGAATCTAGCTTCTTCCAAGACAATTAAAGTATTACTTGTTTTACTGGCGTTTACATTGCAAACGCAGCTAACCCTTTTTAAAAGCGCTGATTATATTGGCATACGCATTAACCTTACCGATCTTATCCTTCCATTTATTGGGCTCTTTATTCTATTTAGCCTCTTAACCAAGAAAACGCTTTGGCCACAATTTGCCATTAAAGGGGCTTATCTTTGGCTTGCTGGATTGGGAGTCATTCTTTGTATTGCGCTTCTAAATAGTTATTATACTTTTGGAGAGATTAGTTCATGGGGTGTTCAAAATAAAATTATCGGTTGGGGCGTTTTATCAGGGCTCTTCCTTATGGGTGGATGGCTTGGGGAGAACGCAGAAGAAAAAGATATTCTTACTTTCTTTAAAATAGCAGCAATACTCCTATTCAGTGTCGCTCTTACTCAAATCTCATTACAACTCTTTCGTTTTCATACTGGAAGATATTTAATCGACCATGACATCGCTCGCTTTCCTATCGCCGCTCTTATGGCCAATAAGAATTCTTTTATCTTTTTTTACTTAGTACTATTCAGTTTTTTAACTTTCTTATCCAAAGAATCAAAAACTTTAAAAAAGTTGGAAATCTTCTCTTATTTTTTACTCCCACTCATTTTCTTATTTACGGGAGCAAGAAGTGCTTTTATAGCCCTCCCCTTTATTTTTATTTTACTTTTCATCTTTAACAAAAAAGAAAATTGGAAAAAATTATTACAAAGCCTTTTAATTGGTACGATTATTGCTGCCGCTTTAGGATGGGCTCTTCCTCATAAAGTCCAAAGCCTTACCCCTAAAAACATTGAATCTTTTTCGAAAATCAATCAAATAACTTCAGGACAAGACTTAAGCGCTATTGCCAACAATATAGAAAACAAGGGCGATGCAAACCGCCTTAATGTCCTTCACCATGTCTTTGGTATGATTAAAGAAAAACCATTCCTTGGATCTGGCTTAGGGTCTGTTCTTATAACGCAAGTGCAAGAAAAAGGCTCTTACATTGACCTTATGGATTGTACGGCGCTTTGGTTATGGGCAGAAACGGGGTTGGTCGGCTTACTGTTCTTTTTAACATTCTACGTTTTATGCTTTCGCGCCATTTGGAAAAAATCACGCGATCAAGATGCTCCAGAATTCACCCAAGATTTTTGTAAGGCCGCAATGCTTATGCTCATCACATTTGGTATCATGTCCCTTTTCCATGAGCTTCTTTATACGCGTTTCTTATGGGTATTCCTTGGAATGGCGCTTACACTACCTGTCACAAGAAGAGCTTAATCAATCACACAATCAAAAGAAATTTTATGACACTCCATGAAATCTTTCAAAGGAGCGAGCAACGGATTTTCCAAATTTTCTGTGATGTAATTTTGAAGACGCGGAATATGCGCCAAAAACTCTGTTCCGCCATGCTCACGCGCAAACTTGATAAACAGCCCAATCACACGACAATGAAAATGTGATGACATATAAACATACCACGCATCAAAAGCCTCAACCTCTTCTGTACTCATCCCTTCACAATATTGTGCTTTCATCGATTGTTTAATATCGTTAGGCACTGTTTGACGTGCGTCTTCTAATAAATTGAGTAAATCATACGGCTGAGGCCCCCAAAAAGCATCCTGAAAATCAATAATGCCATATCCTTGTGCATGATCAGGACACCACATCAAATTTTCCAAATGATAATCTGCATGACAGATAGAAACAGGACATGGCGGTAAAGTCTTTTCGACTTCTTTCATAACGGATTGAAATTCATCATGATCCGATTGCGTTGTTAAGCGTCCAGCGGTCAACGGCATATAATAATCAACAAATTGGCTTAAACGCTTTCGAATAAGCGTTCCTTCATAGTCGTTTAGCTCTAGAACGTTAGTTTGTGCACTTTTACGGATTTTGACGAGTACATCTGTTGCTCTTTGATAGATTTCTTTGTCAGCAATACCATTGGCACGCGCCGCACCAAAACTTTCCTCACCAAAATCCTCAATAATCGATAGACCTTTATTTAGATCCAGCGCATAGATTTCAGGAGCTCGTATATTATGTTCCCTGAAATGCTTCGCGATCTTAACAAAAGCGTTCAAATCAGCCTCATAACCAGAGCGGCTCATATCCATAAAAAGAGATGTTTCCCCATCACGCGTTAAACGCGCATACCGACGAAGCCCCATGTCAGCACCCAAGGCCTCATAATGAGCATCACCCCATCCCGCATCTACAATAAATGATGTTATCAGGTCTTCAGTGACCCCTTCAGGAATAGCGTTCATGGTATCGCTGTTATTTCTTATTCTGGCTTTTTTCAACCATTTGAAGAATGGCATCAATGTGCTGTTGTGACGCCCCTTGCTTTTTCATCGGACGACCATAAACCTCTTGGCCAAATTGGTTTGTCTCACCGCCAGCGATGGTTTTTAATATCTCCATACCGAATGCGCCCTCTTTATCAAGTTCACCACGATGTTCTGGGGAAGGGACTTCCTGAGGGTCAGCTTTACCACTCGCTACACGGCCAACGGCGTGCGCAACAATACCTGTCATGTGAGGTTTTGTAAGCGCATGGAGAAGTTTCATATCTTCATGAGTCCAAGCAATCACTTGTTGGCGCGCCTTAGCCATATTTCCACGTGTTAGATGTAGCGCTTCTTTAATTCGTTTTTCTGCATATTCGCGACTCATCAGAGACCTCCATTTGCCTATAAGTATACCATATTTATGGAAGTTAGGAAGTATTAGCCCGTCGGCCCACAAAACCCTTCTACAAGAAACACTCCCGTTTCTCGGAGGTCTGTAATTTCTTTTTGAGATAACGGCTCACCATCATGCTCAGAAACAGCATCATCTGATGTATACATCATCTCTAAACCACTAAGGCAAGCGCCCTCTTCCGCCGTTAAACTCATATCATACATATCTGGTGTGGGAATTCTCATTCTATCAGATTCAGTAGGGACCAAATCATCTGCCATTGCCGTTGTTGTAAGGAAAGTAGCCACTAACGCAGCAGGAAAACCAAGTTTAAACATATAAATACACACCTTTTAATTATGAAAGATGCATTAGCACAACAGAAAGATTATGTAAAGCAAAATTCTATAGAGCAGCAAGCTCTTTAATTATAGAGCGCACTCCTTTAACACGCTCTGGCGCGGTTTCCCAATGGCGAACAAGGACAATTTTTTGATCTGGGCGGAGCTTGACTGCGCCGCGTTTATCCGTAAGCCACTTCATCAAACCATCAACGTTCGGCGGAATATTATTGTGGAAGCTTAAAACAGCGCCTTTTGGCCCCGCTTCAACACGCGATACGCCCGCTTGCTTACAAAGCTGTTTGATTTTCACAATATCGAGCAAGTTTTCAACTTCATTTGGAATATCGCCAAAACGATCAATCAATTCGGCCGCAAACCCTTCTACATCTTGTGCATCATCAAGGTCGGCAAGACGGCGATACAAACTCATGCGAACACTTAAATCATTCACGTAAACCTCTGGAATTAGAACAGAAGTTCCGATATTTATTGTTGGTGACCATTGTTCTGGCGCAACATCCGCCGCATCCACATCGATACCCGCCTTGGCCATGGAAACGGCCTCTTCTAGCATTTGTTGATAGAGCTCAACGCCAACCTCTTTAATATGGCCGGACTGCTCTTCACCAACTAAGTTCCCAGCGCCACGAATATCCATATCATGCGAGGCAAGTTGAAACCCTGCCCCTAAAGTATCCAGCGTTTCAATAACCTCTAGGCGCTTTTGTCCCTGCGGTGTTAGCGGCTTGTACGGGTCATGCGTCAGATAAGCATAAGCACGAACCTTAGAACGCCCAATACGCCCACGAATTTGGTAAAGCTGAGCCAAGCCAAACATATCAGCACGGTGCACAATCATTGTATTGGCCGTTGGAATATCCAAACCAGATTCAACTATTTGTGTTGCGAGCAAGACATCATACTGCCCGTCATAAAAAGCGCTCATGCGATCTTCAAGCTCTGTTGGAGTCATCTGCCCGTGCGCGGAAACAGTTTTTAACTCAGGGACGAGCTCTTTCAGCTCATCTTCAACTTGGCGAAGGTCTTTGATACGCGGGCAAACATAAAAACTCTGCCCTCCGCGGTAATGCTCTCGTAACAAGGCCTCACGAACAACCATCGGATCATACGGCAAAACAAAAGTACGAATAGCCAGACGATCAACGGGCGGTGTCGTAATCAATGACATCTCCTTCACACCCGTCAGCGACATTTGCAATGTTCTTGGAATAGGTGTAGCCGTCAGCGTTAAAACATGAACATCTGACTTCAATTCTTTAAGCTTCTCTTTTTGCTTCACACCAAAACGTTGCTCTTCATCAACAATAACAAGACCTAAATTATCAAATTGGATATCCTTAGAAAACAAAGCATGCGTTCCAATAACAATGTTAACCGTACCGTCAGCAAGACCTTCTTTCGTGGCTTTTGCGTCTTTAGCATTCACCATACGGGAAAGTTGACCAATTTTAAGCCCTAACCCTTCAAAACGCTTCGTAAAGCCCGCGTAATGTTGCCGTGCCAATAGCGTTGTTGGCACAACCACAGCCACTTGTGCGCCCGCCATCGCCGCCACATAAGCTGCACGCAAGGCAACCTCGGTCTTACCAAAGCCAACATCACCACAAACAAGACGATCCATTGGGTGATCGCCAGCCAGATCTTCAACCACACTTTCAATCGTGCGGAGTTGATCTTCTGTTTCATGATATGGAAAGCGCGAAGCGAACTCTTCATAATGCCCAGCGTCAACGCTAAGCTTCTCACCTTTTTTAAGCATACGCGCCGCAGCAATCTTCATCAAATGCTCGGCAATGCGCATAAGGTCTTTTTTGACCTTTGCTTTACGTGCCTGCCATCCCGCGCCCCCTAACTTATCAAGCTGAACCGTGCCCTCATCCGAACCATAGCGTGAGAGCACTTCAATATTTTCAACAGGAACAAAGAGCTTATCATCGCCACCATAAATGATTTTAAGACAGTCATGAAATGTGCCCGCCGCTTCCAGAGCTTCCAAGCCAACAAAACGCCCCACACCATGATCGACATGCACAACAAGATCGCCTTCATCTAAAGAAGACACCTCTGTTAAGAAATTATCGGCCTTTTTACGTTTTGAGCTTTTGCGTGCCAAGCGATCGCCTAAGATATCCTGCTCACTTAAAACCGCCAGATCATCGCTGATAAATCCATGCTCCAAAGGCAGAATAGAAAGCCCGACATCAAAGCTCGACAACCTTTGAATTTCTTTAAAATTTTTACATATTTTTAAATGATTTAGCCCTGAATTCTCAAGCATAACCTTAAGACGATCGCGCGCACCTTCACTATATGCCGCAATCATCACTTTGCGGCTAGCAAAGTTAATACTCTCTATATGCTTTTTAAGCTCCCCCATGACATTACCGTCAGGTAAAGCGCGGATGTCGGCAAAATCTCTACCCTTTTTGCCTGCACCATCACTATCACTTTCATTAGACGTTTCTGGGACAACTTCAGGGCGTTTAAATGGCGAGAGAATAATCAGCGGTGACAGTCTATTAACACATGCTTGCCACTCACCCTCAGAAATATAAAGCTGTTCAACAGGAAGCGGATTATAAATCGCACCCGTCATACTAACATCTGTTCCTTTGCCACGCTTTAAATTTTGCTTTGTCGGTTTACGTGTTTTTACTGCGGCCTGTAATGTCTTACGCGCCTGATAAAAATCTTCAATTTGCGCATTTCGGTCACTTCGCGCCTGATCAACTTGCGTATCCACAGACACAACAGGCGCGGATATATAATCAAAAATCGTATCCATTTCGCCGCCGTAAAATAGCGGGAGCCAATGATCCATGCCGTTATAGCGGCGCCCTTCCGAGATTGCCTCATAAAGTGGGTCTCCATCACGTACCGCGCCAAACTCTTCACGATAACCTGCTCTAAAACGATGGATAGAGTCTTCATCAAGAAAGAATTCTGCAACAGGGCGTAAAGAAAAACTATCAAGCTTATCTTCTGTACGCTGACTTAACGGATCAAAGACTTTGATTGTATCTATTTCATCACCAAACAAATCAAGACGCACAGGCTTTTCATACCCTGATGGAAATAAATCAATAATCCCGCCGCGCACGGCAAACTCCCCCGCCTCGCGCACAGTTTCTGTACGAATATAGCCATTACTTGTTAAGAACCCAAATAGTTGATCCTGATCTATCGTTCCGCCTTTTGAGGCGGTAAAACCAGATTTTTCAAAATGCTCTTTGGGTGATACGCGTTGAAGTGTAGCGTTCACAGTTGTCAATAACACTCTGGGATAGCGTTTTTTTTCATCATTCCATTCAATAAGACGTGATAAGGCGGCGACGCGTTTCGCCACTATTTCATTACTTGGAGAAACACGATCAAATGGCAAACAATCCCATGCTAGAAATTCAACCACCTCAACATCAGGTGCAAAAAAACCAAACAGATCCTTTATCGTTGCAAGGCGTGCATCATCCACGGCGATATGCACCAGGACCTGATCAACATCAGAACAACTACGCGCTTTTGCAGCAAGTAAGATAACATCATGCCCTTCGGGCGCGCCATAAAGCGTATGAGGTGCAACAGCAGTCATCGTTCTAATGAGCTTTAGCGTTGGATTTTGTCAGATTACTAGCAACATGATGCTCTAGCAGCATGCTCATCACAGCCGTTAAATGCTCTTCGGGCACGTCTTCACGGCCAGACACCCAATTATACAAATCTGGGTCAGGAATTTCGAGTAATTGATCATATAAATCAAGATCTTCCGCGCTTAAACTCTCCACACAACTATCGGCAAATGTCCCCATTATAAGATCCATCTCACGTGTCCCGCGATGCCAGGAACGAAAGATCAATCGCTTGCGCTTCTTTGTCGTATCTTCTAACGTCATGACATAGATTTATAAACAGCGAGGATAAGAATGAAAGCCTTTTTAAAAGAAAATAGTGTGCTAATTGCTGGTATTACCCTCCCGCTCATTTTGACAGCAATTTTCTTTGCTCTAACGCAGATGCAAATAAAGAACGTAACACCACCAAATCACAGCATTTTATACGCAACAAACAATAACTATAACCATTACTACAAAGTTATTATAAAAGATGAACACGCATATTTAAGTATCGTTCCGTTACCTAAGAACTCACACCACCGCAATTATAAACTCCCCGACGTTTACTTATTTGATCCACGCTCCGGCGAAAACAAGCAAATTCAACTCCCTGTCAAAGAACAAAATAAAGAACGCCAAGAAATTTTAATTGATGAGCTAAAAAACATTAAGTTCTCTGCCCACGCACAAAGCCCTGATGGCTTTACATTTACTTCCAACTATAAACGAAACAGCAACCTCATGACCGAAATGTTCGGCGGAGGATACAGAAGCCGTTACTCGTATGTCTTAAAAAAAGGCAATGGTACAATCGAGGTTCCCAATGCGGCGCGATATAACACACAATTTATTGCTTGGACGTTATAAGGAAGATTTAAAATGGATGCCTCAAAACAAGATGCCTTAACGCAAATCATTACCCTCGCAAAGGAACATGATATTTCCATTGATGAAATCGGCGCACAAATTGTCAATAAATCCCTAGAGAATAAAGACGGTAAATGGCTCACAAAGCTTTTAGGGTATCTTGGCGGCGCCTTTATTTTTGGTGGTTTAGGCCTTCTAACAGCTATGATCTGGGATGATTTAACGAGCGCAACACGTGTTTTAATCTCTTACGGCCCTGGTATCATCGCTTTTATATTGGGAATTATGACGGTGAAAGACACGAGATACGAAAAAGCCTCAACAGGCCTTTTCATGACAAGCTCTGTTCTTCTACCGACAGGGATGTTTGTCTTCCTAAATGAATATAGCGATGGCGGTGATGCACAACTCGCTGCAATGGTTGTCTTTGGAATCTTGGCGCTACAATTTTTACTTACATTTAGCGCGTTAAAACGCACATCTCTTCTCTTCTTTGGATTCTTATTTTGGAATAGTGCTCTTGGCATTCTCATGGAGCGCGCCTATGTCCCAGGCGAACTCGTTGGTATTGGTTTAGGGCTTTCTATTTTAATATTTGCTTTCAATGTTGATAAAACAAAACATCGTGCCATCTCTCCTTTCTATTATTTCATAGGAGGTATGGGATTTTTATGGGCGATGTTCGATATTATTGAAGATATTTCCGGCCTAGATATTCTCTATCTCCCTGTTACGATATTCATGATGATGGCGAGCGTCCGTGTACAGAGCAGAACATTGCTACTTGTTTCAACATTCTCTCTCCTTGGTTACTTAGGATATTTTACCAACGAATATTTTGCCGATGTTACAGGCTGGCCTGTTGCATTGATTATACTAGGATTTTTACTCATCGGCATTAGTGCACAGGCCGTAAAACTCGGACAGAAGATACCAAAAAAGGCGTAGAATATGGCGCGTCCCTTTGAACTTGATCCCCTCTTTAGATCTATCACCACCCTTCCAGGAGTGGGGCCAAAAACTGTTAAACTGTTCGAAAAACTACTCGGCGGCGGCAAGATAATAGACCTCCTATTTCATAGCCCTGTTGATTTTGTTGATCGACGTTTTTCTCCAGCTTTAAACGAAGCACCAAATGGAAAAATCGCGACAATCGAAGTACGCGTTGAAAAAATAACGCCCGCAACGCGCCGTGGACTACCAACACGAGTAAAATGCACCGATGGAACAGGCTCAATTGATATTGTCTTTTTCAATGCTAATAAACCATGGATCGAAAAACAAATGCCCATCGGTAGCGTTGTCATTTTAAGTGGCAAAATTGAGTATTACCAAGGGCAAGCACAGATGGTTCATCCTGATGCCATCGGTCAACCCAGCGAACGTTCTTCTATTGAAACAATAGAGCCTGTTTATGGCCTCACAGCTGGCGTTACCAATAAAACCTTACACAAAGCAATGGCCGGCGCGTTACAAATTATTCCAAAACTTCCAGAATGGAATGACAAAACCTATATTAAACAAAAAAAATGGCCGAATTGGGACAGTGCGATGAATACGCTTCATACCCCTGAAGATGAAAGTGATTTATCACCTAATCATCCAGTACGTGCACGCCTTGCCTATGATGAGTTGCTTGCTAACCAACTCGCGCTTGGCCTCATGCGTCTTAAACAACGCAAAGTGAATGGAAAAAGCTGGCCGCAAAAAGAAAATTTACGAAACAAGATACTTGAAACACTTCCCTTTGAATTAACCAGCGCACAAATACGTGTGATCAGTGAAATCGATGAAGACATGCAATCACCTTTAAGAATGCTCCGTCTTATCCAAGGTGATGTGGGGAGCGGTAAAACAATCGTCGCTGCCTGCGCAATGATGAACGTCATTGAAAATGGGGCACAGGCCGCCATTATGGCACCAACTGAAATTCTCGCCCGTCAGCATGCTGAAAGCTTTGGGCCATGGTTAAAAGCAGCAGGTATCGAAGCCGTGACCTTAACGGGTCGTAACAAAGGCAAGGAACGAGAAGCACTATTAAAAGAAATTGCGTCAGGTTCAGCGCAAGTTGTCATCGGCACACATGCCCTTTTCCAAGAAAGCATCGCGTTCAAAGATCTTGGTCTTGCGGTCATTGATGAACAGCATCGTTTTGGCGTACACCAACGCCTTGAGCTTTCATCAAAAGGAAAAGGCACTGATGTTCTTGTCATGACTGCCACCCCTATCCCGCGCACACTTACGCTAACCGCCTATGGCGATATGGAGGTCAGCCGTATTGATGAAAAACCACCAGGGCGCAAACCTATCGACACGCTTTTACTGCCAAAAGAAAAAGTAGAAAGCATGATTGAGTCTGTCGGCCGTCAAATCAAAACAGGTTCACGTGTTTACTGGGTCTGTCCTCTTGTTGAAGATAGTGAAGTACTCGACCTTGAAGCCGCCGAAGCACGTTATGATGTTTTAAAAGATCGCTTTGGTGATATTGTTGGCCTTGTTCATGGCCGTATGAAACCAAAGGAAAAAGATGAAGTTATGTCACGCTTTGCCGCAGGTGATTTACAAATTCTTGTTGCGACAACAGTTATCGAAGTCGGCGTAAACGTTCCAGAAGCCAATATCATGGTAATAGAACAGGCAGAACGTTTTGGCCTTGCCCAACTCCACCAACTCCGCGGGCGTGTTGGCCGTGGCGCAGAAAAATCATTCTGCTTTTTGATCTATGCAGAACATTTGACAAAAACAGGGATCGANCGNTTAAAAATTATGCGCGAAACTGAAGATGGCTTTGCNATTGCAGAAAAAGACTTAGAGCTTCGCGGTGGCGGCGAAATTCTCGGTACCCGCCAAAGCGGTATGCCAACTTTTAGGCTGGCCGACCTCAGTGTTCACGGAGAATTACTCACCACAGCACGCCAAGAAACCAAATTGTTGTTAGAAAAAGATGCAGAGCTTCAAAAAGACCGCGGACAGGCACTTAGAACGCTTTTATACCTCTTCGAGCAAGATCAAGCAATCAAAACCCTTAGAGCAGGCTAAGTCACTGATTTAATTAATAAATTTAGAAAAATTTGCTTTTTCTAATTCCATTGTGCTATTTTCCTATATACATAATAAAGACTTAGAAAGGATTCCGTAATGAGTAACACTCCAGCAATAAAAAGAACGGGCGTAACAGGACCACAAGTAGGACAAGTTGATGAAATCCCTAAAGATACACGAGATGCAATTAATCGCATTAAAGCAGCCTATAAACCTCAAGCCCCTGAGGCAGAACAACCTACAGAAACAAATTCAATGTCTTTGGAAGACATTACTCGTTTTCTGGACGCTCTGGAAGCCGCCTATGGATCGCAATTACAATTCCCTAAATTTCAAAAACCTGAACAGTTAAACCAACACATTGCGGATATTGCCGAACGCTTTACCGTCATGACGGATCTTGACGCACACGTTCCTGGCACCCCTGTTCAATTTCAGGAGAAAGGGGGCAGTCCAGCAACTTTCAACGTTACAAAAGATGCGGTAACATTAGATAGTGGCGATTTTGGACCAGAACAAGCAAGAGAGATGGTGCAGTTAGCTGCACTTGATAACGCAATGCTGAAGAAAGGAGTTGACCTATCTGGAAATGATGAGCAGCGCACTCTTATTCAGCTTGCCGTTAAAGAACACAACAAAGCCAACCCCAAATCAAAGTTAAATATTAACAATGGTGGACCTATCAATAAATTAGGTATTGGCGGCGATAAAAAAGCAAAAAAAACTTGGAAGGTTAGCAACGCTACGCAATCACCAACACAGAAGAGTGCTGGTGAAAGAGATGAAGAAAAAAAATTAGGGGTTCTTTCTAAGGAAGATTATTCTAGCCTCGTAGAGCACGTTAAAACAGAGGGAAAAGCGACAAATAACGTTATTAAAGATTTTTTCAAAGAAAATAGCATTGGTAAAGGAAATTTAAAAACTGCCGTTGGCGATGCAAAGATAGCTTTAAAAACAGAAGATTTTATAAAAGCTCTTCCGCACGGAAAAGGCGAACGTCTCATTGTAAAACTTGGTGAAGATTTTGGCACAGCGGCATCTGGCGAAAGTAGCAGTGCAGGAATACCAAAAAACAATCTTAAACCTGCAGGAAAACGAGAAAGGAAGCCTAAACCGGAAGCTTAGTAAAAATAACAATAATTAATGATTAAGCCGCGTCTTTAGATGTGGCTTTTTTTGTTTTAGCTTTTATCTTAATCGCCTTCACATCATCAAATAATGTGTCGACTTTACTGGTGAGCTGATCAAGCTCTTCTTTACTTGGCATACCATAAGGACGCGCACGATCATCACTACCAACAACGCGCGCAGGAATACCAAGGGCCGTTACATTGGCTGGAATATTTTGTGTTACGACAGAATTTGCGCCAATCTTGGCTTTCTCACCAACAGTGATACCACCCAACACTTGTGCACCCGCACCAATCATAACACCGTCTTCAACCGTTGGGTGACGACGACCATTATCTCCGTCACGCCCTACACCGCCGAGCGTTACGCCGTGATAAAGCGTCACATCATTACCAACAATGGCTGTTTGCCCGATAACAACGCCTGTACCGTGATCGATAAATAAGCGCGCACCGATTTTGGCTTCAGGGTGAATTTCAATTCCTGTCAAGATACGTGCAATATTCGATAATATACGCGCAACCGCGCGCAAGCCTAAATCCCACAAGAAGTTATTCAGGCGATGCCAAACAACTGCATGAAAACCGTTATAGGCAAAAAATACCTCAAACACCGATGGTTTAGCGGCATCTCTTTCCTGAATTGATTTGATTAAATCCATCATGACTTAAACCTAAAGCAGTTTTTTCTTACGGCCATTTGCTTCTGCCTTATCTGCTGGCGTTGGCGGGGTGATAATACCTCCGGAAACAATCATCTTAATTCCCTCTTCAACGGTCATTTCCATATAGGTCACATCTTTCTTTGGAACAAAGAGAAGAAAACCAGAAGTCGGGTTTGGCGTTGTTGGTAAGAAAACATTCACCGTTTCACTCTTCGTCAACGTCTGTACTTCACCTTTAGTGCGACCTGTTACAAAACCCAAAACCCATAACCCCTTACGTGGATATTCAAACATAACAACTTCTTTAAACGCATCAGACTGTGACGCCATCACCGTTTCAAAAATCTGTTTAATTGCCCCATAAAGCGTATTAATGACAGGAACATGATCAAGCACATATTCGTACATACGCACAAACAAACGACCCAAAAAGTTACGTGCCACAAAGCCAACAAGGACGAAGAATACAACAGCAATAATCAACCCCAAGCCCGGCATTGAAAATGGAAGGTAGGTATTAGGGTTATAGGCCGCCGGAATAAGCGGTGTAATTTTATTATCCAGAAACTGTAAAAACGTCCAAGTCAGATATATGGTAATACTGATTGGCGCTGTTACCAAAACACCTGCTAAAAAATATGTTCTAATGCGGCCAAAAAACGTTAATTTAACATGCTCTACAGTTTCAGTGGATGGCTCAATATTCTGGTTTTCACTCATTTGAATTCGCTCTTTGTTGGTTTATAGTTATCTACCATAACTGATTCTAAAAGGAAAACCCTATGTCTGACCCGTTAATAGCTCTTTTTGCTGATGTTTTAGAAGTCGATGCTGCGTCGCTTAACGATGATAGCTCTCCAGATACTGTAGAACAATGGGACAGCCTAGCGGCGATGCACCTTGTAGCCGGCATTGAAGAGAAATTTGAAACACAGCTTTCAACAAAAGAAATCATGAAGATGTCGAGCATTGGTCTGGCGCGTACAGCTCTTAAAGATAAAGGCATTGATGTCTAAAACGTATTCCATAGGTCTAGCAGGATCATTCACAGTTGATCCTCTCACTCGTTTTTTAAGCAAAGATTTAACGGCCAAAGAATTTAAAAAGCCTGCCTTTTATGTTGCACCGTATAATCAACTCAATCAACTTAGCCTTAATCCCGAAAATTTATTAGGTGCGCCTACTGATATTTTAATCGTTCTCTTACGCATTGAAGATATCACACCCGATCCGCTTGATACCGTGCAAACAACAACCGATATTGATGGTGCAATTAGTGCGATTGCTACATTGCGAGAAAACTACAAAGGCACGATTATCGTTTCTAATCTTCCCTATCCATCAACACCTGAATTTGATGTGCATGATTTAGAACAACCTGAAACAGGTCTAGCGCTTTATCAATCTTATCTCTCGCGTTGGAATGAAGGTCTAAAAAATATTCAAGGATTGAAGCACTTCAACTTGGCGGGGCTCCTCAATGATGAAGGGCATAAAAACAGTCATGATGCACGGAGTTGGTATCTCTATAAACAGCCCTATTCTATCAATTTTTGGAAAAATATATCCGAACAACTCACTCGTATTATCGCCGCGCAAACAATAGCGGCCAAGAAATGTATCGTGCTTGATTGTGACAATACACTTTGGGGCGGCATCATTGGCGAAGATGGTCTCGGCGGTATTGAAATTGGTCAAGATTTCCCCGGCAAAGCTTTTACAGATTTTCAAAAATACTGTCTGCGCCTTCGCAACAAAGGTCTTTTCCTTGCTGTTGCGAGTAAGAACAATGAAGAAGATGTGTTTGAAGTCTTTGATAAACACGATGCCCTGGTACTGAAACGTGATCATATTTCTAGCTGGCAAGTTCATTGGAATTCCAAAGTTGATAGCCTTCAAGCGATTGCTGATGAGTTAAACATCGGGACAGATGCACTCGTCTTTGTTGATGACAACCCTAAAGAAATCACCGAAGTGCAAGAGCGGCTTCCAGAAGTTGAATGCTTCCTTGTGCCAGAAGAACTCGCCTACTTTCCGTCCCTTCTTCAGAACACTGGTCTGTTTGATATTGCCGAGCTCACCAACGAAGATAAAAAGCGCGCTGATATGATGATGGCAGAAACAAAACGCAAAGGCGCTGCCACAAAAATGAGTGAAGAAGAGTTTAGAAAATCTCTCGAACTTAAAATTGATATTTTTGAGGCCGAAGAACAACATATTGGCCGCGTTACGCAACTTATTAACAAAACCAATCAGTTTAACGTCACGACCATTCGCCGTACACAAGACGAAATTGAAGCCTTAAGCGCCGATCCAAACACACTTGTGATGGGCATGGATATCAAAGACCGTTTTGGTGAATATGGCCTTGTTGGCGTTGCCATTATCCAAAAAGAAAACCCCGATATGTGGAACATTGATAGCTTTATGATGAGTTGTCGTGTTTTAGGCCGCGGCGCAGAGACATCTTTCTTAAACAAGATTGCCGAAGCCGTACAAACAAAAGGCGGTAAAATCCTAAAAGGGCGCTATATCGAGACAAAGAAAAATGGATTGGTTAGAACACTCTTTCCTGATCATAACTTTACCGCTAATGCTGATGAGTGGTTTTGCAACATAGAAGATATAAAACCTGCTCCTGAGGAGGTTGAAATCACATTGAGGCTCAGCGAATAGATGTTTGCCGAAATAAACAGCGCTTCGTTTTTTGTTGATCTTCTGGCTCTATCTATAGTGCTTGTACCGCTTACTTATTTTGTAAAGGCTACAATTTTTCGTGAAACGGTACTGACGTTTTCAGGAGCGTATTTACTCTATTTTATCGCCCCACGCCTTGTTCTTTTCTATCTCGTTTTTTGGTCAATCGTTTTCATTTTGCAACAAATTGTTGCCCGTACAAATGAGCATAAATTCAACACGCCTATCTTTTGGATATGCCTGATCATGATGCTAGCGCCGATGGTAACGTGGAAGCTTTCTTACGAAGAATTCACAACACTCTTCAACCTTATTAGTAACGACGGCATTAAGGTGTTTTCTGAAACGATATGGAAGATTGATCTCGCCCGCGCGATTATCATTCCCATTGGATTATCTTTTGCGACGTTCCGTGGCGCTGACCTTTTGATCAAAAGCTGGCTTGGTAAATTTGAAGCTTTGCCGATAAATAAAATCTTTTTCTATGGGTTCTTCCCACCCGTTCAGGCCGTTGGTCCAATTATCGAATATGAAGAAATACAAAAGCATGAAACGCCAAAAGCCAGCGACATTTATAACGGCCTAATGCGTATTGCCTTTGGTCTGATTAAAGTGTTACTACTCGCCGCTGTACTCCAAAAAAGCGCTGCTATCTTTCAAACTTATGAAAGCGCCAACCTTATTAAAATATGGGGTCTCTTCATTATTTACACATGGTTCTTCTATTTAAACTTCTCTGGATTTTCTGATCTCGCTATCGGTATCTCCCGTCTTTATGGCTACAAGCTTAAAGAGAATTTCTGCTTCCCGTATTTCCGCCGCAACATCGCAGAGTTTTGGAATAACTGGCACATGAGCCTCTCACGCTTTGCTCAGCGCAACGCCTTTGTACCACTCGGCGGCTATCGTAAAAAAACGCAGTATATCGCTACACTTGGAACAATCTTCGTCATTGCCCTCTGGCATGATATTTCATGGGGAATGGTTCTCTTCGCGCTCTATCATGGCGCAGGCTTGATAGCACACCGTTATTACAGCGATAAACGCGGCAAGGTCGAAAACAACAATATCGCAATCAATTGGATAAAAGTTTTTGTAACATATTTCTATGTGCTCTTAAGCTTTCCGCTTCTTGTTATGCCACTCGATAAAGCTGGTTCATTCTATTTGAGTTTGGTGGGGTTATAAGATGAATTTACCACATGATCTTAAATTTGCTGAACGCTTCATAAAACCTTTTGTGCTCACGCCTGATTGGTTCAGTTTAGCTCGTATAGTGGCATGGTTCATCGTCTTTCTTGTTGCCTTACATTTTATAGTACCATCAATAACGCCTAACTTGCCGCACTCTAAAGAGCTAGCAGCGACCAATGTCATACCATTAGCAACAACACCGTCAGACCCACGTTATATGCGCCTTGATCAATCAACCGTTCCTGATAATTCAATTATTTGGGTTGGTGGATCCTCTCTTGCAATAAAAGAGGGCGGTAAAGAAACATACACTTTCTTACCATCAAAAGTTGATACAAACGCTAATCAATATTTATCGATCAAAATGGCTAGCCGCCTTCTTGATACCTACACGATGACGCTCGATGCCATAGAGCGTAAACCAAAAGCCCTATTCATTGTGCTTAATCCATTTTGGGTTATGAATGATAAGTCATCATTCTTTAAAACAAATATGATGAATAGCGGCCCTGATCTCTGGGTAAACACTAATAACTGGCCTCTTATCCCCTTATTATCCTCTCCAGGAAACTATCTATGGTCTTTAGGCGGTAAGCATCACAAGCTTATCGGAAACGGCTATGATTACCTGAAACTTATCATGCCTTCCAAAGCAAAGAATAAAACAAAAACGAGCAAACAAACGTCTAAGAAGCTATCTTATAATCAACCGCTCTTATTTTGGATCTCACAGCGTTACGACACGCAAACAGATTTCACAACTTTTGATGCAAAACAGTGGCAAATTAAAGCCATGGAGCAAAATGACAAAGATAACAGCGCGTTTGCCCATAAAATCTTTAGAAATCTTCTACATCAGATTAAACAAAGCGGCATTCCAACGCTTCTTTATCTTGCTCCAACGGATTACAGCCTGACAGAAACACCAGCTCTCTCCTCTTACAGGGCCGTTCAAGCACAATTTAATATGATCTCAGATGAGTATAAATCGAGTAATATTCGCATCGTTCGTATTCCTGAAGATGTTTATGACTCCCTTGTATTTACAGATTACTTGCACCTTAGCGATAGCGGAAAACTACCAGAATTCCTAAAAAACGAAATTTCAGCGATCACAGGCCATAAAGAGAATTAAAAATGAAACAAAATATTAAGAAATATGCTTTAGAAATGCTGACAGGCCTGTTTTTCGCTAGTACACTTATTGCTGCGGCGCTTGCCTCTGCTATTGAAATACCATTTATTTATCAAGGCTTTTAGAAAGGCTTCTATATCATGTCAAAAACTGCAGCAACATTAACGGATAAAACACTTCCTGAAAATGTATCAACATTGATTGATCTTATTTTGGAGGAAAACCCGATGCATAATAGCTTCATCCAAAATGCTTTGGGGCATGTGACAGAGGAAGAGCTTTCTACCCTCGATAGCTATCTAGATTTTTGCCAAAGCAAGGGACAAAACCTCCCCTATATGGCCGATGCTTACTTAACGATCGTTGGCGATACATTCCGTGAACAACTTTATTTCATGAAGCATAAAGAATACCGTCATAAATCTTATGCCGATGTTGCTGGTCATGTTTACGATGATAAAGATTATATGAATAAATACATGTATGGCCTCGCTATTACATCTTTTCTATGGCCAAATCATTTAGATATGGGACGCCTATTCGTTGAAACAATGCCACAAACACGTAACGGTAAATATCTCGATATTGGACCCGGTCACGGTTACTACCTTATGAAAGCAATGGAGCTTGGCTCATTTGATGAATTTCTAGGCATTGATATTTCCGAAGCCAGTATCAATCAAACTGGGGCTATTCTTGATCACTTTAAACCAGAATTTAAAGAACGTTTTGAACTACGTCTTATGGACTTCCTTGATGCCACAGAGCTTGAAGCAGGTAGTTTTGATGCCATCGTGATGGGTGAGGTACTTGAGCATGTTGAACAACCAGACGTTTTCCTTAAACGTATTGCAGAACTGGCCAAAGATGACGCCTACATCTATGTCACAACTTGTATTAACGCCCCTGCGGTTGATCACATCTTCCTGTGGCGCAGCACGGAAGAACTGGAAAAAATGATTGAAGGGACGGGCCTTAAAATTAAAACTCCTCTTCGCCTTCCTTATGAAGGAAAAACACTAGAAGAATCTCAGGCAGAAGAGCTATCAATCAACGTAGCGTATGTATTAGAAAAATAATAATGAGCGCATTCGACAACCAATTTGGCCTAAAATTTCACCACATGGGGCTTGCTCTAAAAAAAGAAGACGAGGCTTTAAAATTCTTATCTGGTTTAGGCTATGATGAAGGCACACGCATTTATGACCCCGAACAAAAAGTGAATTTGCGTATATGCACAGCGACGGGAAAACCTTCTGTGGAACTCGTCACAAAAGTAGCTGGTGAAGAAGGCCCTCTCGAAAATATATTAAAGAAATATAGCGATCTCATTTATCATACTTGTTATGAAACTGAAGATCTTGAATTAACGCTGCAAGCTTTAGATAAAGCAGGCTTACGTGTTCTTCCTGTTTCCTCACGCAAACCAGCCATCCTGTTTGGTGGCCGGCATGTTTCTTTCTACACGGTCATGGGTTTTGGCTTGATTGAAATTTTAGAACAGAAGTAAACTCTTTTAATGAGAAAAACGAATAACAGCCTCAGACAACAAAATATCTTTGTTTGATGCTCTATCTAAGTAACTATCTGATGTTTGCGCCGATAAAACAATAAGCATAACAATCCCTAAAAAGACCATACCAAAAGTAAAGCCCGCAAGAGCGACTTGCTGGTTCTTAGATTTATATCTTCGCTTAAATAACTTCATGCCCCATTCTACCATACAATTATGACAAAATGAGCGGATTTTAGTTAACTCACTGTTTTTACTTAAGTTTTTCGCGCAAATACTCTGACAATTTATCGATAGAAACACGTTCTTGCGCCATTGTATTACGCTCACGCGCTGTTACCGTATTATCTTCGATTGTTTGATCATCAATCGTGAAACAGTACGGTGTACCGATCTCATCCTGACGGGCGTAACGTTTACCAATGTTCTGTTTAATATCGAGATCAATTTCAAACTCTTCACGAAGATCCATGTAAATTTTCTCTGCAACTTTCGGGTGATCCCCTTTCGCTATAAGCGGTAAGATAGCCGCTTTCTTTGGCGCCATTTTGGGGTCAAAGTTCAAGTAAACACCCGATGGACGATTTGAATCTGGCGTATAAGCCTCACAAATAAGAGCCAATACCCCACGCGTTAAACCGGCAGCTGGTTCAATAACATGCGGAATGTATTTCTCGTTATCGCGCTCTGTATCCAGATACTGCATTTTTGTTTTTGAATGTTCTTGGTGCGCGTTCAGGTCAAAATCACAACGGTGTGCAACACCTTCCAATTCACCATAACCAGGTGCAGTAAACGGGAAACGATATTCAATATCGGCCGTTCCCAAACCTTCTTTTGCATAGTGAGAAAGTTCATCATCATCATGATCCCGTTTGATCAAGTTACTTCCTGCAAGGCCAATGGCCTCCCAGAACTTCATGCGCTGTTCAAACCAAAAATCACGCCATGTTTTGGCTTCATCAGGGTGGCAGAACCATTCCATTTCCATCTGTTCAAATTCACGCGAACGGAAGATAAAGTTACGCGGGTTCACCTCATTACGGAAGGCTTTACCAATTTGCGCAATACCAAATGGCATCTTCACACGTGAACTATCCAGTACGTTTTTATAATTAAGGAAGATCCCCTGCGCCGTTTCAGGGCGAAGATAAACTTTATTATCGTCAGATTGAATTGGCCCTGCATGAGATTCAAACATCAGATTGAACTCTTTCGGTTCAGTAAGTGTCCCTACTTCCTTCGCATCTGGCGCTAAAACCTTCGCATATTCAGATGTATCCAAATCAACGAGAAGAACATGAGCAAAATCATCTCCTGTTTTACCTTTGGCTACTTTCTTAAGGCGCGCCGCCATAAAGTCATCATCATCTTCCATGACCGCGATCCAACGTTCTCCGCCATCTTTTGGTTTAAGAACAACAATGTGATCAGCGCGATAACGTTTCTTTGTCTCGCGGCAATCAACCATAGGATCAGAAAAACCACCGACGTGGCCAGAAGCCACCCAAGCCTTTGGATTTTGAATGATTGAGCTATCCACACCAACGATTTGAACAGGATGACCATCTGGACCAATTGGCGGATTTTTCACCATGGATTTCCACCAGAAATCACGCAGGTTATTTTTCAGCTCTACACCAAGCGGACCATAATCCCAAAAACCGTTAATCCCGCCATAGATATCAGATGCAGCAAAGATAAAACCACGGCGCTTACACAGCGCAACGATCTCTTTCATATCCTTTTCATTTGGCATTTCAGAAGCATTAGCATCTGTATTTTGGGCAGCTTGAGACATAATAATCCTATTAAATATTTGTAAAATTTATAACCCCTACAGATATAAGGGATTCCTATAAAACCGCAAGCCCCACAATAGATTCTTGACAGTGGTACATACCTGTGATAGGAATATATTCATATACGCCATAGTTGCGTCTAAAATTCCCGATATTTGAAATTATTTATGGAGTCCTCTTATGCTGATGTCTATTGGTCGCGGCTTGTCGCCTGCTACTTCAAAACCTTATCAAGCTTCGTCAAAAAAGCTTTATCTAACTGCCAATTTACCGAGTGAGGTCGCGTTTGAACGTGCATCCCCTGCCACTGTTACGAATAATAATGGAAAATTGACCGAGGTAACGAACAATCAGCCACGCTTTAACCATGACGGGTACGGTAACCGCCTTGGTCTAATGATTGAACCAGCGCTTAGCAATAAATGTAAAAACCATAATGTGAACCCAATTGATACAAGCGGTATTATTACCTCTGGTGATGCGAATGGCGTGCTATCTATCGTTAATGACACAACAGAGATTGCCAATGCAGGTCTTGATCTCCTTTGTACAAATGGCAATGTTTATAAAGCTGATAACACCCTCGGCACGACAAGCTTCACGCTTTATATTGATGGAAAAGTTGGCAATACAAACCCGCACACGTTAAGCGCTTATGTTCGTTCTCCATCTTCCACTGGTCGCGTTTGCCGCTTTTATGTTGGCGGAGGTACAATGAACATTGATGGTGATCAAGCATGGCAACGCTATGCCTATGAAAATGAAGCGCCAAACTCAACAGGGCGAAAGTTCACCATCATTGTTGATCCGGGCAAAGAGCTATATTTCATTTTAAACCAGCTAGAAGAATATCCAATCGCGACATCTGTCATCCCTATTCGTGGAGCGGCGGCGGATAGAAAAGCAGACCGTCCTTATATCGCCAACATTGATCAATATGAATGGTTTGATAGTGCTCAAGGCTATTTCACCTGTCGTTACAACCTGACAGAATTACTAAGCAGTGACTCTTATATTGGTGTTCTCCATGATGGTAGCTCTGCCAACACAATTGGTTTGCGCATGGATGCCAGCACGCATGTCTTGCGTGGATATATGAGATCAAGCAGTAGTTCACAGTTCACCAACGCGAACACAGATGTTCATATTCCCAACATCTGTCACGTTGCCGGAATGCGCTGGGACAACGCTGAAACCAGTATTATATCAGGGGGAAGCGTCAAAACAGGAACAATTTCTACACTTCCTGTAACTCTAAACCGCCTTGAAATTGGCGCGCGTAATGGAGGTTCCTCTCCTATTCACGGTCATATCCAAGAAATAGAAATCGGCAAATTCAACATAAATGTTGCCTCACTGGGAATACGCTTACAAAAACCATCGGACATTATTGTTGCCGCTGGCGGACAATCCCTCATTCGGGGACATTTCGTTTCAAATGAAACAGGGAATGAAGATGGCAAACAAGAACATCGTTCAGTTATAGGGAACAAATTACGAGAAAACAGCGTTGTACTTGTTGATGGCAGTTCTGGTGCTAGCGCCGCCTGTAAAACAAGTAACAGTACAAATTACTGGTGGGATCTGGCAACCTCCTCTCGCGGCCCCGCATTTGATAGTTTTGTTCAAAGTATAAACGATGCCGCCATCATGCCGACTTATATCCTCTGGGGACAAGGCGAAGATGACTCTCACCAAATTGGCATCAACACAAGCAAAAGTGACTATAAACAAGCGCTTGAAGCGATCTTTACCACCATGCGCACGACTTACGGAGATATGCCTTTCTTTATTCAACGTATCGGTAGACGCTCCAGCTTTAGC
>PANS01000006.1 GCA_002708415.1 Micavibrio sp.
TTGGGATAGCGTTTTGAGTACTTTTATGGCTAGACGGAACGCGAAAAGAATCTTTATCTTGATTGCGCTCAACAGGAACTGTTTTGGATGCTAATTTATTCTTAAACGAGGAATTGGTTTTATCTGAACTAAAATAAATCCATGCCATAATGCTACCCATAAGCACGACAAAAAATAAAATAGTTTTAATAAAGGCTCTGATTGAAAAAAAGCGAGAGATTGAAAAAGAAAACTTAAATTTTTTTCTATGGTTTTTCTTTATGCTGTCATCAACAGCACTGGCTACTTCTTCATCAAGCACGGCGCGAAAATCACTCATTAACTATTTCGTCTTTCACAGATGAATTTTCATTTGCAGGTTGTTTACTCATAGCCTCTAAGAAACGATCTTCATATAGTGTGACACCACGCAAGAGATCTACAGCACGACTTAATTGATAGTCTGCAGGTTTTTCATCTTTATTTTCATCTGATTTTTTGTCGTCTTTTGACTTTTTCTTTTTATTATCAAGCGCGCCATTAAGATCACTTTCTTTTATACGTCTACTAACATCCAGTTTTTCAACATTAGCTGGCTCGACAATAATATCTGGTTCAATACCCTTAGCCTGAATAGAGCGGCCAGAAGGGGTGTAGTAACGCGCGGTTGTCATACGCATGGCACCATGTCCAGGGATTGGGATAATTGTTTGCACCGAGCCTTTTCCAAAAGATTGTGTGCCAAGAACAATGGCACGGCGATGGTCTTGCAAGGCGCCCGCAACAATTTCAGAAGCAGAGGCTGACCCACCATTGATAAGCACAATAATAGGTTTACCATTTGTTAGATCGCCTACAGTTGCATTATCACGTTTGGTATCATCTTCGTGGCGGCCACGTGTTGAAACAATTTCACCTTTATCCAAAAAGTAATCAGAAACAGCGATTGCCTGATCTAATAGGCCGCCAGGATTATTGCGTAAATCAAGAACATAGCCAATTGGCTCGCGTTTATTTTCCTTTTTCATTTCCGTTTTAATATCTTTAATCGCTTTAACCACACCAGGAGCTGTGTTTTGGTTGAAGGTTGTAATTCTAACATAACCAACATCGCCTTGCTCTATACGGCTGCGAACAGAGCGAATTTTGATGATATCACGAATAATTTGAATTTCTAAAGGCTCATCAAGTCCTTCACGCACAACAATAATATCAATCGGTGCGCCCACTTTGCCGCGCATTTTATCAACGGCATCTGATAGAGTGAGTCCTAAAACTGGTTCACCATCAATGTAAGTGATGAAATCACCCGCTTTAATACCCGCTTTAAAAGCAGGCGTATCATCAATGGGGGATACGACTTTAACAAAGCCATTTTCCATGCTGACCTCAATACCAAGGCCGCCAAACTCACCTTTTGTAT
Organism: Micavibrio sp.; assembly: GCA_002708415.1. Lineage (GTDB taxonomy): Bacteria > Pseudomonadota > Alphaproteobacteria > Micavibrionales > Micavibrionaceae. Next base: position 1,403 of record PANS01000006.1, read on the forward strand.
TAACGCGCATGTCTGCAAAATCCTTTTCATCGAGATAAGACGAATGTGGATCAAGGTTAGTTAACATGCCATCAATGGCATTTTTTACAAGTTGCTCATCCGTAACTTCTTCCACATAATTAGAGCGTACACGCTCAAAAATATCGCCCAACAAGTTAAGCTGGCGGTAAGTATTACGCATTTCATCTTCGACAGATCTGTTTGCTGTACGCTCTTCTTCAGTAGCAGGCTCGTCTGTTTTAACATCAGCTTGCGCAAAAGCCGATAATGGTATCAGAATAGAAACAGTTGCGATGAGCAGTAATTGAGAGAATGAATACATTTAAGTTCCTTTTAACGTATGCCCGTAAACTTCTTTGACGGGTTGATGGGATTACCTTTGTAGCGAAGCTCATAATACAGGGTTGTATTCCGTCCGTCACCGTTATTTTTCAAGCTATCAGCACTTGTTTTACCAATTGGCTCACCTACAGAGACGCTTTGTCCAACAGCCACATTTATTTGGCCTAATCCCGCGATTAAGCTCATATACTTACCTTTGTGTTTAATTAAAACAATGTTTCCGTAACTTCTAAACGTTCCTGTATACTCAACAATACCGCCCATAGGAGCAACAATAATGCTATTGCGGCGTGTTTTAATCGTTAAACCTTCGCTTTTGGCGCCAATATCATCTACACGGCCATAACTCGTTAGAATAGTCCCTGAAACAGGCAGTTGAGGTTTTCCAGCCTTAGGAAGAGGGGTCTTTTGCGTAAAGCTTGCAGGTTTGGCTGTATTACCAGGACGCGCTGCAGCTGCGGCCATTTTATTAGCTTGTTCTTGTTTACGCTCAATTTTTTTCATCAAGTCTTTAAGCGTTTTGGCTTGCGCTGAAATAATTTTGATCTCAGCCGTTTTCTTTTTGTAATCACTCTGGGTTTTGGCGAGCAAACTCTCACGTTTGTTCATTAAAGACTTTAGACGTTTTTCCTGCGTGCTAAGATCCTTGCTTGCCGTAATAATCTTATCTTCTTTAGCCTGTAGATCCGCAATAATGGCATTTAAATTTTCACGATCTTTTTTGAGCTGTCCTGCGCGTTCATAAATAGAAGGTAGAATGCTTTCTAGGAGCATTGCGCTTTGTGCTGTTTTTAAAGGAGAGCCAGGACGGGCGAGTAGAGCTTCGGGTGGTACACGGTTAATGCGATCCATACCAAGTATAAGATCAGAAATAGTGCCTTTATCCGTTTCTAAACGAACCTCAATAGCCATTTGTTCTTTTTTTCTTTCATCAATCCGCGCTTCTAAATCAAGGATTTTCTTTTCATTAGCCTTCATCTTTGCTGCAAGAGACACCATGGCTTTACGCGTTTTACCAAGGTCACTTTCCAAGGTTTTCACCTGCTTTTTTAAGGCAACGCTTTTTTGTTTGGTCTCTTTTACTTTCTGTTCAATGTTTTTGGTTGGATGCGTGCGGGGCATAGGGGATTCTGCTTGAACGCAAACAGGAACCAAGAGCAGTCCAAAAAATATGAGAAAACGAGTCATGAAACCATTCTATTCTCTGTGATAGGGATGACCAGCAAGAATTTGCTGTGCACGGTAGATTTGCTCTAATAACATACAGCGCGCCATCATATGCGGCCATGTTTGGCGCCCAAAGCTCACCGTGAGAAGTGCTTGTTTGCGTATTTCATCATTTAAACCATCTGCGCCACCGATAATAAATTGAATATTTGGTGAACCGTTGCGCTGCAGACCTTCAATCTTTTGCGATAGTTCAATACTGGAGAACGTTTTACCTTTTTCATCAAGAGCAATAAGCGGATATGAGGGATTGATTTTTTCTTTGAGTTTTTGAAGTTCTTCCTTAGGGGATTTTGCTTCAATTTCATGTAGCGTTATTTTCCACTGCAACCGTTTTTCGTATTGTGACCAAAGGTTATAAAAAGGGGAGGAAGATTTATTCTTACCTGCAGCGATAATGATAACTGAGCTCATGACACTAAAAATGCCCTAAGCTCCGATAAATAGGAAGGGTTAATTCTTCTAATGCATCTTAAATCGCGATTGATTTAAGCGTGTTGGAAATCGCTAGATTCTGCTCCGGGTGTCGGCGTAGCAGACATCGTCCACATCTTTTCAATATTATAGAACTCTCTGACTTCCGGACGGAAGAGATGAACGATAACATCACCAGCATCAAGAATAACCCAGTTGCCTTGTGGCGCACCTTCTATCTTAATACCTTTAACACCGCGACCATGTAGACGTTCTTTAAGCTTTTCGGCCAATCCAACTACATGTGTTGTTGATGTTCCTGAAGCAACGATAATGTGATCGGCTAATCCTAGCTGTTCTTCTAAGTCAATTGCTTCGATTTCTAAGGCCTTATCATCATCTAGTGATTCAATAATAAGATCTTTCATTGCCACACCTTCTAGCGGGCCATTTAATGTTGTTGTGAGAATGCTGTATTCCTCCCTTTCTGATGTTTGATTTGAGATAAGCGAATACACCGCACAGCAAAGAACATCAAGCTTAAAAAGCTCAAGGTGGTTACTACCGAAACTGTCGGGGGGCATGAATAAAGACCAGAATTTACGATGTTATCTATCGCCACTGACCCTCTCTATTATTCGTTCTAAAATTTAAGAACAATTCGCTCATATCTTTATTTTACGCTGGATTCGATTAAGCTTCAATGAAAATTAACGTTTTATGGCAAGTGAAATATAAAGAAAATAGTTTAAGCTATTGATATTATTTATTATTCCTAATATCCGTAGAGGAAATATCTAGCATTTTTGTACCCTGTAACCAGTAGATTCCAGGCTTTTTAAGGTCAGTTTTACGTCCATAGGCCGTATAGTATTGAGGGTGATTATAAAGACGTAAAGGGCAGTTTTTAACTAAATTATCTGCCGGAGGACGCGCAATAAAGGTAATTGGGATACTTTCTAGCAATGCTTGCCATTGATCCCATTTGTGAAAAATAAGTGCGTTATCCATGCCACATATCCATAAAAAATCCGTATGTGGAAACTGCTCACGAAGCCCTAGAACAGTTTGGTAAGTATATTTACCGCCAATGTCACGTTCTAAGTGCGTTGCTAGTTGACGTGGATAGGGTGCAATCATCTCTTCGACTTGACCAAAGCGTCTTTCATAGCCTCCCGTACTCTTCTTAAGAGGATTTTGTGGCGTGACAATCCACCACACGAAATCGAGCCCAAACTTTGCCTGTGCGAGCCGTGCAATATGAAGATGGCCTGCATGTGCAGGGTTAAAAGACCCGCCAAGCAAGCCAACGCGACAGCCTTTCCAGCGATTACCATCGTGTAGCCTAGGCGGAGTAAATGAAGAGGGGGATATCATTGCTTTAACGTTACCTAGCTGCGTGTCTGGCCATTACCGTATACGTGGTATTTAAACGTTGTGAGTTGTTCTAAACCCACAGGACCCCGCGCATGAAGCTTGCCTGTGCCAATACCTATTTCAGCGCCCATACCAAATTCGCCGCCATCAGCAAACTGTGTCGAGGCATTATGCATAACAATCGCGCTATCAACACTGTTTAAGAACGTTTCTGCGGCGACGGAATTTTCAGTAATAATGCAGTCCGTATGGTGTGAGCTATATTGATTGATATGGTTCACTGCATTTATTACGCCATCTACAAATTTCACACTAATCTTGGCGTCTAAATATTCTGTCGCCCAATCATCATCGTTAGCTTCGTCTATACGCATATCAAGATTTTGAGCGCGCTTATCACCAACAATAATGCAATCTTTATCCAAAAGAACAGCTAATATTTCTTTAGCTACGCCATCTGATAAAGCATTATCAATTAAAATAGATTCAGCAGCGCCACAAATTCCAGTACGGCGAAGTTTGGCATTTAGAACAATATCTTTGGCTTTTTGAATGTCAGCAGCTTTATCAATATAAAGGTGACAATTTCCGTCAAGGTGGGCAAAGACAGGCATGGTTGCCTCATCCATTACACGACCCGTTAAGCCTTTACCGCCACGCGGTATCATTACATCAATGACATTGTGCGCCTTAAGCATATCGCCGACGAGCGCACGGTCTGTACTCGGCACCATTTGAATACAAGCTTCAGGTAAATCGTTTTCGCGCAAAGCTTCTTGAGCAAGCCTGTGAAGCGCATGCGATGAATGAAAGCTTTCTGAACCACCACGTAAAATCACCGTATTATGAGATTTAAGACAAAGCGCAGCAGCATCAATTGTTACATTAGGGCGCGATTCATAAATCATGCCGAGAACACCAATAGGCACAGCGACTTTTTTAATAACCAGATTATTGGGGCGCTTAGTTTCAGATAATATACGACCAACAGGATCGGGTAGGGAAGCTATAGACAGCACACTTTCCGCAATCGTATCAAGGCGCTCTTGATTAAGCACCAGACGATCAATCATTGCATCAGCAAGCTTCTTGTCTTTGGCTGCTGAAATATCCTTATCATTGGCACGCAAGATATTGGCCATGTGTGCTTCTATTTTCTGTGCAAGAGTCTTTAGAGTGGCATTTATATGATTCGTTTTAGCTTGCGCTAGAGCATAAGAAGCAGCCTTAGCATCAGCACCAAGAACTTGGATAGCATTAGAGGAAGTTTTGTGTTTTGTAGCTTGTGTCATATTGTCCTGTTAACTCCTGTCAAGTAGGATTGCCCTAAATCTAGAGAAACAGTGTAAGCCGCAAAAACGCGTTTGTTAATTTAATTGTTTAGAAATGACGTCTACAGAAGATTCTGTAAGCGTTTTTTGTGTTTTATCGTCTAACGCTTGCATAATCATTTCTGTTGTTGCGGCCATTGCAACATCCGCAGCTTCATTTTGAATTTGAACGATTGCATTTTCTTCTAAACGCTTCATGCGATCAGCCAATTGCAGTTCACGACGCGCCATTGTCTCATCAAGTTCAGTTTGCATATTTTTTTTGATTGTTTTTGCCTGCGCTTTAGCGTTCTTCACCATTTCTTTGGCTTCTTTTTCAGCATCTTGTTGCTTACGTTGATATTGCGCTAAAAGCTCTTGAGCTTCAACGCGGATGCGTTCCGCATTATCAATCTCATCTTTGATTTCTTGAATTTTATCATCAAGCTTACCAACAACAGACTTGCGCCCTAATTTGAAAGCAAGAATGGCAAAAAGCACAAACGATAAAGCAACCCAAATGCCTGTGTCGGTTGCAAGTAGGTGCATAATACCATTTGTATGATCGGCGGCAGTGTGATGAATAACAGCTTCCGTTACTGATGTGTTCGCATCAGTAATTTCAGTAGGGGCGTGTTCAACAGGGCTCGTCATAATTAAGCTGCCTTTGCTTTACTTGTCGTTTTTTGATTCAGGCTTTCAACAATTGATTTGGCCTTTTTAACATCCGCTTTACCGCCAATAATTTTGGAGACAGCCGCACTCGCTACTTCTGCCGCAATTGAATTCATATCATCCATTGCCAAATCCTGTGCTTGCAAAATTTTAGCTTCAGCTTTTTTAAGTTCTTTTTCGGAACGGGCGCGATATTCTTCAGCCGCTTCTTCAGCCGCTTTACTCATATCATTTTCAACTTTTTTAAGCTCATTAGACGCTTTATCTTGCGCTTTTGCCAAAGAGGTATGATATATTTGTTGAACTTGATCCGCTTCGGCAGCCAGCTTTTCAGCTGTTTCCAAATCAGATTGAATGTGATTTTTACGATTATCAATCACTGCTGAAATATCAGGCAATGTTTTATTCGTAAAAAAGATATAAAGAACAGCGAACGCAATCGCGAGCCAGAAGATTTGCGAAGCAAACCAATCTGGTTCAAATTGAGGAAGTCCACCTTTGGCATCTTCCCCGTGAGGATCAGAGGCAGCCATCACAAGAGATGTCATGGCTACATAAGAAGCAAGAGATAGTATCGCTATTCTTTTCATTTTAATTTGACCTTAGAATTATCCCTAATGATTATCCAACGAATACGAGGTATAGAGAGATCAAAAGTGCGAAAATCGCTAGAGCTTCAGTCAACGCAAAAGCCAAGAAGTATTTCTTGTCTAAGAGTTCAGCTGCATTTGGGTTACGTCCCACAGCTTCGTTGTATGATGCAAAAATTAGACCTAGACCAATACCTACACCAATCAATGGTAGAAGGGCGATTGCACCAGCCAATAGTTTAACAGCTTCGAGTTCCATAGTTTCTTTCCTTTTCTTTTAAAAACTAAATTCAATTAACAAAATTAATGTCCGATTTCAACGGTATCTTTCAGATAAATACAGCTCAAAATAGCAAAAACATATGCTTGTAAAAATGCGATTAAAAGCTCAAATCCGATAAGAATAGTGTTAAATAGTAGCGGGAAAGCACCCGCTAAAAGGCCTGTTGTACCTAAGGCGGCAACCATACCAACACTAAAGCCCGCAAAAACCTTAAGCATAATGTGGCCCGCAATCATGTTTGCAAATAAACGAACAGAAAGCGTTACAGGACGGATCATGAAAGACATGATCTCGATAGGAATAATAAGAGGGGTAAGCCACATCGGTACACCAGGAGGTAAGAACAAGCTAAAGAAATGAAAACCGTGTTTACCAATACCTATTAAAACAACGACAAAGAAAATCATAAACGCTAAAGCGGCAGTAACAATGATGTGACTTGTGTATGTGAATGAATAAGGAAGCATGCCAAGCATATTTCCTAAAAGAACTACGATAAATAATGTAAAAATAAGCGGGAAGTACTGACGCCCTTTTGAACCAATATTTTCACGGATCATGCCAGCAACAAATTCATAAAGACTTTCTGCAAAAACCTGTGCTCTACCTGGTACTAACGCTTTACGGCGCGTTGCTAATGTCAAAAAGACAGTAGAAAGTACTACAGCGATAGCCATCCACAAAGAAGAGTTTGTAAAAGAGAGGTTTAGCCCTCCAACCATAAAAGGATTCTCTGTTAAAGAGTAAATTTCAAACTGATGAATAGGATTGGCCACGATTTATTCCTTTGCTTAATCGTCGTCTTCAAAATTTGATGATTGTTTAGCGTCTTTTGGATAGCTTTTCAACCCCTTATATCCAACAGAAGTGCCTACATTCATAGTTATTTTATAAATATTGTAAAAACCTGTGCCAACACCCAAGATTATGAAGATAAAAAAGAAAATTGGAGAGGTGCCAAACAGATAATCAAGGCCATAACCAATCAATCCTCCGCCAAGCATGCCGCCCACAAGCTCAATGCCAGCGCGAGCACCATCATTCATTCCTTTATCAATATCAGGCTTAGGATTATATTCATCGTCGAAATCTTTGCGTGCCTCAGCAAGCCGCTCTTCAAAATTCACGAGCTTATTGTCATCTTTTGAAGGGGTATCGCTCATCACTCAGCCGCTTCTAAAAAATCCATTTGCTGATTAAGGTCAACAGAGACGAGTTGTGATACACCGCGTTCCGCCATTGTTACACCGTACAGACGATCCATCCGCGCCATTGTGAGGCGATGGTGCGTAATAATAAGGAAGCGTGTTTCGCCGCGCGAAGCAATATCATCCAAAAGATTGCATACACGATCCACGTTAGCATCATCAAGCGGCGCATCAATTTCATCAAGAACACAAATCGGTGACGGATTCGTTAAGAACATACCAAAAATAAGGGCAATAGCCGCCAAAGTCTGCTCTCCACCAGAAAGAAGAGAGAGAGATTGTAGCGTTTTGCCAGGAGGTTGGGCAAAGATTTCTAGGCCAGACTTTAGAGGGTCGTCAGATTCTATGAGCTCTAAATGTGCTGAACCACCGCTAAACAACTTGAGGAATAAGCGTTGAAAATGACTATTTACTTTATCAAAGGCTAGCATTAGGCGCTCACGCGCTTCAACATTAAGTTTTTCAATACCATCACGAAGCTCTGTAATAGCTTGAACAAGGTCATCACGCTCTGTAAAAATAGTGCCGACTTCTTTTTCGAGCTCTTCAGCTTCTTGTTCTGCGCGTAAGTTAACAGCGCCAATTTGATCACGCTGACGTGTAAATTTCTCACGCTCTGCCTTTAAAGGCTCAATAGAAGGAAACCCTGCTTCAGATTCCTCATCAATAGAAAGACTAGTTTGATTGAGCAGGGCTTTGGGCTCCATATCAAACTTCTCGTGAATATTCACCACAATTTCATCAAGTTGCTCTTGACCTGCTGCGGCAGTTGCTTGCGCAGAAGCGCGCGCCTCACGGGCATTAGACAAAATATTTTCAGCCTCTTTTAGCGCACGATTTGTTTCAGATAGTTCAGTTTCAACTTTTGCCAAACGATCAGCATCTTCATTACGTTGTTTTTCAAAACCAGAAATGCGGCTCATCAGTTCTTCACGTTCTGAACCCATTGTTTTGGGAGCATTCTCAAGCGTTTTAAGTTTTTCGCTAACCTGTTTTTCACGTTCTGTCAGCTCTTTTAGACGTTCGCGTGAACGAATAATACGGTTTTTCAGGCTAACTGTTTCATCAGCAATGCCGTGTAAGCGTGCTTTACGACGACTTTGTTCTTGCTGGATTATATCAAGTTCACGCACAGCTTCGCGGTGACTATCACGGACTTCAGCAAGCCTCATACGCACTTTTTCAACTTGTTCTGACTGATCAGACATTGTTGCTTCGTTATATTCTTCAAGCGCTTTTTTGTTTTCTATAAGGCTTGTCTCCAACATTTCAATTTCATTATTCGTATTGCTTAATCCTTCTTCGAATTTAGCAATTTCTGCGAACAAGCCTGAGCGCTGTTCTGTTAGATGACTAATCTCAGATTGCTTATCAGATAGCGTCAGCTCTTTTGAACGTGTATCTCGCATTAGGTTGTCGAGAGCTTCTTGATTTTGCGCTTTTTGCGTTTGAGCCTCATCAAGCTCAGCTTTTGCCGCTTCAAATGCTATGTCTTCTGCTGGAAGAGTCTCTTCTAATTCTTTAAGGCGGTTAATCTGTTGTAAGCGCTGTGCGTGACGATCGGCGGCTATTGCCTTTATGTGTAAACCATCCCAACGCCAGTAAGCACCATCTGGTGATACAATAGACTGTCCTGGCTTTAATTCGGTTGCTATAGATTGACCTTGTGCATCTGTATCAACAACTCCAATAAGGCTTAATGCGGCCTTAAGGTGAGAAGGAGCCTTAATATGCGGTTCAAGGGCTTTTGCTCCAGATGGTAGTGCGGGAAAGCTTGACGCATCAAACTCACGAGAATGCCAAACGATTGGCGCTTCATCATCGGTTGAAGCCATTAAAGTGTCGCCTAAAGCACGTGATAACGCCGTTTCAAAGCCTTTATCTGGTACAATATCACTTAAAACGGGGCGGTATTCTTCTTCATCTGATGAGTTAAGAACAGTCTGTAATGTCTTGATTTCAGTAAGAATAGTTGATTTAGATTGCTCCGTTAGCCGTAAGGTTTCACGCGCCATATCCAAACGTTCTTGAGAGCCATTAAGAGCACCCTCAACTCCTTCAATTTGGCCACGAAGAGTGGTAACATCCTTCTCAAGCTCAAGGATATTATTCTTGAGAGTATTGTGCGTATCATCATTTTGGAATGTATCACGCGCTGTCTCAAGATCTTCAGAAAGCTTTTCTTTACGCTCTTGGCTGACAAGAATACGGCTTTCATCCGCTGAAATCTGACGCTCTAGTGTTTGCCGAGAAGCGCGTACTTCTGCAACTTTCTCCATAAAGGCTTCATATTCTTGTTCTAGCTGAGTAACGTCACTTTCAAGTTTTTCTTTGATCGCAAGCTTATCCGCAATTACTTCTTCTTCATTACCTTCATTGCTGCGAAGTTTTTCCTCTTCAGACTTAAGACGCTCTAGCGTTTCTGTATTTTCTTTTAAGCTTTGCGTTTCATGTTTGCTGTCTTCAGTTAATCGAATAAGCTGATCTCGCGCTTCTGTGAGTTGCTCTTCAAGAGCGCGTTCTTGGTCTTCAATACGCTGCAATGTGAGCTTTTGCGCCTGTAGAGCCGCAGCAGATTCAGCTTCTTTTTTACGCAAATTCGGTAGTTCTTCGGCCTGAGCATTTTGTGTTTTAGTAAGTTGCGTAACCGTCACCATACGCTCTGCGACCATACTCTCAGATTCGCTAAATTTAGATTTGGCTTGATCTATTTTATTACAAAGTGTGCGCCATTCAAGATAAGCAATTGATAGCTCAAGATCTTTGATCTTGGCGTTTAGGTCTTTGTATTTAACCGCTTGCCGTGCTTGTTTTTTAAGAGCGCTCAAGCGTCCTTCCATACTACCAACAATATCTTCCAATCTTTGCAAGTTGTTATCTGCGGCGCGAAGGCGTAGTTCTGCTTCATGACGACGTGCATAAAGGCCAGAAACTCCGGCAGATTCCTCTAAAACGAGGCGTCTTTCTTGTGGTTTTGCATTGATCATTTGCGTCACGCGACCTTGAGAAACAAGGGCGGGAGAGTTAGCGCCTGTTACTGTATCAGCAAAAAGCATTTGCACATCGCGCGCACGGTGCGTTTTACCATTGATTTTGTAAAGAGAGCCTTTATCTTTCTCGATTTTACGTGTGATTTCAATCTCGTCTGTATCATTATAGGCTGCTGGAGCAGAACGTGATGCATTATCAAGAAGGAGTGATACTTCGGCAAAATTACGGGCAGGACGGTTATTCGTTCCGTTAAAAATAACATCTTCCATTGATCCGCTGCCGCGCATCTTTTTTGATGATGTTTCCCCCATAATCCAACGCAGCGCTTCAACCAAATTAGATTTACCGCAACCGTTTGGTCCAACAATACCTGTCAGGCCTGGCTCAATGTCCAATTCCGTCTTGTCGACAAACGATTTAAAGCCACTAAGGCGAAGTTTTGTAAACTGGATCATAAAAACCTATATAAGTCTTACTCTTTATTATTGTGCAGTTACTATTCAGTAATCACGGCGTCTTTTAATTCATTTTTTTGTGATTGTGCGCGTGCAACAAACTCATTAAGAGCAGCCTCCATTGCTGGATATTTTTGAGCGCCCATAATTACTTTTTCACCATCGTTAACAACGATGCTTGGTGTGGATTTAATTTCCCATTTTGTTGAAGCTTCTTGAATGACACCCGCAAGTGCTTGTTGAAGCTCTGTGTTAGCCATACAAGCTGTAAACTCTTCATCGCTCATGCCTGCAAGCTTTGCTGTTTGAGCCAACGCTGCTTTATAATCCGTCGCACCAATCCACTTATCTTGAGTTTTAAACAAAATATCAATGAAACCCGTATAGCGTTCTTCTGGCAAGCAGCGCGCAATCATACTGGCGTGAAGCGCAGGCGCATTTAAAGGAAACTCTTGGTAAACATAGTAAATTTTTCCTGTGTCAATAAAGTCTCTTTTAATAGATGGGTATGTTTCATTGTGAAAAGTCGCGCAGTGACTACATGTCAAAGAAAATACTTCCGTTACTTTTACAGATGCATCAGGATTACCCATAGCGCGCACACCAAGAACAGGATTGACGGTTAAGGGATTAGGTTCTTTTAAATCAGAAAGCACCGAAGATGCGGCAACATCTGGTGCAATACCTTCTTCTCTTTGTTCATGATTGCTGCGGCCATGGCTTTCTTCTGGTAGTTCAGTCGTTTCTGCTTCCATAGCGACTTCTTCTACAGCAGGCATTATTTCAGGTGCCTTTGAGTTCATAGCACTCATGCCATAGAGCAATACCGCTACCACAAGAAGGAGGACTAAAACGAGAAGGGATTTTTTATTTAAGGCCATTTTTGTACTTTCAACTGCGCCAAATTGCCGCAGACTTTTGTCATAAGGTTAAAGTATTATAGAAATACATAAATTAAATTGTTTCGAAAATCTAGCCCTAAGTGTCGATATTACAAACTTTAAGTCAATGAAGGCGGCGCTTCTAAAGCCCTTTATCCACAAAATTACTGCATAAGCTGTAATTCAACACGATCATAAGGCTGTTTGGTCGTTTGCGCCCCAAGGGAACGAATATTGATCTGATTAGATGAAATACCATTTTCAATCAAAAAGCTCCGTACAGCCAAAGCGCGCGATAGAGCCAAGCGCTTATCGCTATTAAGTCCTTCAGATTGTGGGCTAGCAAAAGCTGTAACATTAAGCCGTTTATCACCATCGGCAAAAACAGGAATAACCTTATTTTTGAGAATTTCTTGTTTTTGATCAGACAGCGAAGCGCTTGCTCCATCAAAAATCAATACCAAGCGATCTTTTAATAAGGACTTTGCCTCTTTTGTGGAAAGAATATCTTTTTTAGTTTCAGGCTCTGCATCTTTGGCAAGCTTTTTAGGCTCAACAGGGTCAAGAGTTTGAACACGCGCAAGCATATCAGTTTGAGTATTATTGACTTTATTTTGATCTATTTTTTCAGCATCAACACTCTTCTTCTTAACCGCAGGCATTGTTTTCGGGCCTTTCACAACACCTTGAGATGTTGGTTTTTGGCCAGCTTGTTTCTGTTGAGGCACAGCTTGTCTTTTAGGTTTTCTTTGCGGAATAGGAATATTTTTACTGCTCTTTTTAAGTTTTGCCGCCCTAATTGCCTTTTCTTGACGTAAGTTTTGGGGAGACGTTGTTTTAACGGTCGCTTCATTATCATTTTTTCGTAATTGAATGATTTCGGCAGGAAGGTGGCGTTTTTTAGGTGCAGTAGGAGCGGGGCGTGCAGACGGGGCTCCTCCAAATAAAGGTGGCGGCACATAATCACTTACTGAGTTATTTTGTGCAATTGCATTAGAAGATATGCTCAAGAAAAGCGTGTGCAAACAGCTAAAAATAACAATATATTTATAAGCTCGTTTTTTCATGTTTCCTCATATTAGAAGCGTTAAGCTTTGATGCTTTTCAATGCCTTTTTCAAATCTTGATGAACAGAGTTATTTCCTGCTACCAAATTACGGCTATAAACAGGGTTTTCTTCAATATCAATACTCGATACGAAACCACCAGCTTCTTTGAGAATGAGGGCTCCAGCAGCAACATCCCACGGGTGAAGTCCGCGCTCCCAATAACCGTCTAACCTGCCAGCGGCAATATAAGCTAAATCAAGAGCTGCTGCACCAAAGCGACGTAAATTAGGAGCAATGTGTGAAATCTTTATCAGTTCCGCAGCATATTGATCGAATTCCTTTGCATCCATAGCAGAACCAAAACCAACAAACGCCGTTTCAAAGTTATCACGACTAGAAACACGCATACGTTTATTGCGCATGAATGCGCCGCCCGAGCGTTCTGCGCGAAATAGCTCATCTTTAATAGGGTCATAGACAACGCCAGCTTCCATACGTCCCTTTACTTCTAAACCAATAGAAACACACCAATGTGGAATTCCGTGCATAAAGTTATGTGTTCCGTCTAATGGATCTATAATCCATAGATAATCAGGATCTTCACCTTTAATGGCACCACTTTCTTCCATCAAAAAAGAGTAAGAAGGGCGGGCGTTTTTAAGTTCTTCAAAGATAATTTCTTCGGCGCGTTTATCCGCTGCCGTTACAAAATTAGCCGGCCCTTTGCGTGATACCTGAAGATTTTCAACTTCACCAAAATCACGGGCCAAATTACGGCCTGCTTTTTCAGCAGCCTTAATCATTACATTCATAATAGGGGACATGGTTGCCATGATTTTCAAATCCTTAAAATATTTTTTGCGTCTCGTTGTAATTAGTCTTTTGCACGTTCCATATAGGAAGAATCTTCTGTTCTTACAATAACGCGTGTACCAACATCAATATGTGGCGGTACCATAATGCGTGCACCATTATCCATGATTGCTGGTTTATATGATGTTGTTGCTGTTTGTCCCTTAATAACAGGCTCAGCTTCTACAACTTCTAATGTAACGTGATCGGGGAGTTGAATACTTAAAGGCTCACCCTCATAAGATTCAATTGTAACTGTCATGCCATCTTGAAGAAACACTGCCGCGTCACCAATAATATCTTTTGACACAGCAACTTGTTCATACGTTTCAAGGCTCATAAAGGTACAACCATCATCATCAGCAAATAGATATTGGTATTCTTCTTGATCAAGGCGAAGTTTTTCAACAGTTTCTTGCGTTCTAAAGCGAACATTGTCTTTGTTTCCTGTACGAATATCGCGTAATTCAACCTGAATAACTGCATTTCCTTTACCTGGTTGGATAATCTCATAGTTAGAAACAACCATAAGCTTACCATTATATTCCATGACATTTCCCTTACGAAGGGTGATCGCATTAACTTTCATACGTCTTCTCTATTTACTATTTCGTCTTGTTTTGAAGGAAGGCTTTTCCAAATCGTTCAAGCCGTTCTTTAATTTCGCTGTCTTCTACCATATCCAGCATAGAAGTCAGAGCGTTTTTTTGCTCTGAATTTAAAGGTTTTTTTGATTTTGATGTTTTTGGTACATTTACACGATTAGCTGGCGTGTGAACAAACTTAATATCTGTAATCCAAGCATCGCCAAAAATTTGATTCATTTTTTCTAACAATACACCTTTTTTCATGATGAGAAGAGAGGCGTTAGCGCTAGAGGTAGCTACTTCAAGGGTTGCGCTTGTTCTATCACCCTTACGTTTAGCTTTACGGTAGTGAATTTTGAGAGGTTGTGCTTTTTGTGCCAAATCCTCACCCATGATCTCTGACCAATGCGTAATAATACGCCCTAAGGCCACAAATTTACGGGCAAAAATTTTATCTGCTACATGAGGCACAGAATCCGATATAAGTTTTAAAGCACACATGAAAAGTAATATGACAGCAGCAGTTAAAAACAACAAGAGCTCAGACGATAATTTTCATAATTTTCGTAAAAAAATATTACGTTGGTACGATAAACATCAACGCACACTACCATGGCGCGCCACAAAAGAACAAAAATCAAATCCATATCATGTATGGCTTTCCGAAGTTATGCTTCAACAAACTACGGTCATAACGGTTGGCCCATATTTTGAACGCTTTATAACAAAATGGCCAACGATTCACGATTTAGCACACGCCCCACAAGACGATGTCATGCATGAATGGGCTGGCCTTGGATATTACGCACGGGCAAGAAACCTTCATAAATGCGCGCAAATAGTAAGTAATGAGTATAACGGCAAATTTCCAGATACTCAGGAAGAACTCATTAAATTGCCTGGAATAGGGGACTATTCTTCCAACTCGATTGCCGCGATAGCTTTTAACAAACCCGCTAATGTTGTCGATGGCAACGTGGAGCGCGTCATGGTGCGATATTACGCTGTCCAAGGGGCATTACCCGATAACAAGAAACAACTCAAAGAGCTTGCTGGAGTAATAGCGTGGGGTGAGATAAAGAGGTCTGGAGATTATGCGCAAGCTCTCATGGACTTAGGCGCTACTATTTGTACACCCAAAAACCCCAAATGTAGTCTTTGTCCGTTAAAATCAGACTGTCAAGCCAAGGAGCAGGGTATCGCTGCAGATTTACCAAAAAAGAAACCTAAAAAAGCAAAGCCACAAAAATATGGCTATGTGTATTGGGTTAGTGATGCTGAAGATAATATTCTTTTAGAAAGGCGTGGTGAAAAAGAAATGCTGGGCGGCATGCTCGGATTGCCCACATCTGAATGGATATTGGGCGCAAAGCCCGAAAAACATCCAAATCACGTAAAACACACAAAACCACTAGATTTAGTTATTAAACACAGTTTTACCCATTTTGATCTTCATTTGAACATCATAACGGCACAATCAAGAGCTAATATTCAAGGAAATAAGATGGTTTGGCTTAATCGTAAAAAGCTGAGTCAAGCTGGTCTGCCAACGCTTTTCAAGAAAGTTGTTAAGCTTATGAAATAATGGCATTTTATTGCATATTGACTGCATATGAATTTGTATCATTTAATTAAAACAGATATACTTGAGAGCATGAGATATTTTTTATTATTAACCCTCGCCTTAATTAACTTTTCAGCATTAGCATATGCTGAAGACGGCTCTCTTTTAGCCAAGATGACGGATCCAGATTCTACCGTCATTGAAAGACCTGAAGAAGAGAAATATGTTTACGGCACAGTTCAAAACTTTTCTAAACTGTATTGGAAATTAGGGGCTTTGAGCACAAACGATTCTAAGGCCGTTGATAATTTTTTACTTATCAATGAGTGTGATATCTACAAATCATTTTATGATGATGATTTTCAATGGAGTGAAGTAAGGCGTTCTGCAGCACAAATGATTGATCAAGAAAAAGAGGGCTTTCCTGATCACTTTCGCTTTACCATCCCAATTGATTTGGGGCGTTACGATACAGTCAAGCGCGGATTTCCAATCGTTAGCGGAACTGATATTAAAAATTTAAGACGCATTCAAATCGGTGGGAATAGCTCTTCAACCAAAATTTGTGATAAAGAGGGAAAAATAGAACTTTATCCAAAAAACATTATTATGATTTTAAATCGCCCCTTAACGTTTGATTTTATGGAATTGGATGAACATATAGCGCAAGCATTTATAGTTAAAAGGAAATATGAAAAGCCTGAATTTTCGAACCATCGAACAGCCGCAAAATACAAGCGCCCAGTTTTTATGCAACTGCGCGTTTCAATTTTACATTTTCAAGGCATTCAGTCTGATACCAATACTTTTGAACAACTTGCAACTGTTTACGGTAAAGTTGATGCTATTGATGTTTACGAAGATAAAGAACGAACAAACTTACTTAAAACGATCAAATTCACCGCAAAAACACGCGCAGTGAAAGATGAAAGCAAGCCAACAGAATCTTCTGAAGAAATTATGGGCAGCCCATCAGATAGCAGTAATTAACGCTTTTCTACAAATATCTCGGCGCCAACAGATTGTGTATTTGAAATAATATCTGGCTTTTGAACGTTCACACGCGCACTTAAAACGGACGGGAATGATAAGGTTGCTTCAGCTATTTTCTCGACTAGTGTTTCAACCAAATTGATGTGATCCGCATTAGCAATCATCTGAACACGTTCAATCACATCGGCATAAGAAACAACATCACTAATGCTATCTTTTTGCCACTGCGTATTTGGCTCTACATCCATCTCAATATTTACAATCACGCGCTGTTTACTAGTTTTTTCTTCATCTAGAACGCCAATAAGCATATTAAGTTCTAAATCTTTGATAAAGATTTTAGATGTTTTGTTAGCAACAACAGAGGAAAAGGGCGTAATACTCTCCACTTGAGTTTGGCGCGAGCCGCCCGTAATTGTTTTAAAGAGTGAATTCATAAAGAACTTTATAGGTTAGAATGAACGGAACATCAAGTATTATGATAAATCAAAACGTAATTTATCCCAAGCTCTATCGTTTCGGATTTAATCTGTATTTTATTGAACAGTAGCACCAGAAGGTACCGAAGCAGACGCTTGTTGCCCTTCAATTTTCATCCGAAGAGTTTGACGAAGCTTATCAATGGAAACCAATTCGCGACCGTCATGATAATGCCAGTATGTCCAGCCATTACAAGAAGGGGCGTTTTGTAACGTCGCACCAATCTTATGGATCGAACCACGATGCTCACCTTCTTTTGTTTTAGTGATCAGACTCCCATCTGCGTGGATTTGCGCCACACGACCTTTCGGATCAGTTAGCTCTGCGCCGGGCTTAAGATACCCGTGTTCTAAGAGCCACCCAAACGGAATACGCATTTGTTCCCGCTTAGAGTATGTTGATATGGTGTCCTCCGAGAAAGGTTTGATGGACTTAAGTCTCTTTTCTGCAACCTTTATATATTCATCCTCACGCTCGATACCGATGTAATCGCGCCCCATTTTCTTTGCTACAGCGCCCGTTGTCCCTGTGCCAAAAAATGGATCTAGAACAACATCGCCAGGCTTAGTCGACGCCAATAGCACACGGTGAAGTAGGGCTTCTGGCTTTTGTGTCGGGTGAGCTTTCTCACCATTGTCGTTTTTAAGACGTTCTCCACCTGTACAAAGTGGAATAAACCAATCAGAACGCATTTGAAGATCCTCATTCAAGAACTTCATTGAATCATAATTAAACGTATATTTTGATTTTTCAGAATTTGCTGCCCAAATCATTGTTTCATGTGCGTTGGTAAAACGCTTGCCACGGAAGTTAGGCATTGGGTTCGTTTTACGCCAGATAACATCGTTTAAAATCCAAAAACCAAGGTCTTGGAGGATTGCGCCCATACGGAAGATATTGTGATAGGAGCCAATAACCCAAATAGAGCCATCGTCCTTTAACGCATCGCGCGCAGCAGAAAGCCAGTCGCGCGTAAATTCATCATACGCCTTATAGCTATCAAACTGATCCCAATGATCATCACAGGCATCAACCTTTGTATTATTAGGACGGTGCAAATCGCCACCAAGCTGAAGATTATATGGCGGATCAGCAAAAATCATATCAATCGAGCCTTTAGGCGTATTTTGCAGCACCTCAATAGAATCCCCTTTAGTAATAGCATTAAGCTTAGGAGCTTGTGCCCCAGAGGGTGCGTTATTGCTTGCCTTATTTTTAGCAGTGGATTTTTTAGATTTTTGACTCGACATTTACTGATTTCCTTTAAATTAGAATGGAATCATGAGTCATTAGAGACTCCACGTCAAGCATTAAAAACACAAAAAGAGTCAATAGACTCAGAACGTTAGGAGAACAACTTAAAGTTTNGAATCTATTTCAAGGACTTAGCNCGNGGCATATTTTTTAACGCNGCGCANGGCGCGAATGACATTCGNTGATGCGGCGTAAGGCCGTGCTGTTGNAANCCTTNCATATGCGCCTTGGTGCCATAACCGCTNTTACGNTCCCATGCATAATAGGGATACTCTTCAGCCAATTTCGCCATCATACGATCGCGCGTAACTTTGGCAATGATCGACGCTGCACCAATCGATAGCGACAAGCTATCGCCCTTAATAACCGTTTGGATAGAGCAGGGAATATCGGGACCAAACTTACCATCGACAAGAGCGGTTTGAATATCAACGCCCTTCGCGCAAATATCTTCATAAGCGCGCTTCATAGCCAATAACGTCGCATGATGAATATTAAGCGCATCAATCTCTTGAGGGCTGGCCTCGGCTATACCAAACACACAAAGCTCTTTAATCGGCTCAAAAAGCTTTTCACGCTTGATGGCTGAAATCTTTTTACTGTCGGTGATTTGTAACCAAATAGGATTGTTGAGATTTTCTGATGGAATAGTCACGCACGCCGAAACAACTGGCCCAACAAGCGGCCCACGACCAACTTCATCAATGCCGCAAACTGGCGCAGTGAATTGTTGATCAAAATCTATTTGAGAGGCTTCCAAAGACACTAACCTTCCAAACTTTTACTCACCAATTCAAACACATTCGGCGAAACATTAGGAAGCGCCTTAATTTCTTCTAAAGCAGCTTTCATCATGTCCTGACGATCTTTGGTATAGTGTTTCCATTCACGAAAAGGGGTTACCATACGCGCCGCAATTTGCGGGTTAATATCATTCAGTTCAATAATGGCGTTCTTCAGGAATTCATACCCGCGCCCATCTTTTGAATGGAACATAACGGGGTTATTCATCGCAAATGCACCATAAAGCGAGCGCACACGATTTGGGTTCTTCATATTAAAATCATCATGATTACGAAGAGTTTCCAACTGCTCGAATATATCTTCACGCTCTGCCATAGCTTGAACACCAAACCATTTATCAATGACGAGAGGGTAGTCTTTAAAGCGTTCGTAGAAATCACTCAGCGCATCATCGCGCTCAGGATTTTGATTATCCCTTAAATTAGCCAAGGCGGTCATACGATCAGTCATATTATTGGCTGTGTCATAATGGTTTTTAGCGCGTGCGGCACAACCCGTACCGTTTGTCGCCGTAATATAGCTCAGCAATACACCTCTGATCGAACGACGCCCCATAGAGGCCGGCGTAATACCAAATTGCTCACACCCGGCACAAAGCTCATAAACTTTAACAAGTTGATCTTTATGCGCAGATTTCACAGCTTTCTTTAACGCATTGCGCACAACACTAATAGCATCAGGATCAACTGTTTCCTGCGCCTGTGCAATCATGACAACATCTGGCAAAGATAAGGCGCGAGCTAATAAAGCGCGATCTTGCTTAGGATCTTCAGCTTGCTTGAGCAAAGAGCCAATCACATCCAAAAACTCATCCGGCACTTCAGTTGAACCGCTATCAATCATATCGTTAAGAACATTCATGTAGAAATTTTGTCCAGCCTCCCAGCGATTAAAGCCATCCGTATCATGTACCATTAAGAAACGAAGCTCTTCATTAGTTAAATCAGACGTTAGCTTCACGGGAGCAGAGAAATTACGCAAGATTGATGGGACAGGTTTTGATCCAAGGTCATGGAATGTAAAGCTCTGGCTTTGCTCTTTCAGCTCAAAAACTTGTGTGCCGATAAGATCATCACCATTTTCACCAATAAGACCAACAGCAACAGGAATATGCATTGGCTTTTTATCTGGCTGCCCTGGCGTTTCTGGAACGCTTTGGGATAGCGTTAATGTATAAGACTTAGCATCTGTATCATAAACACCGTTCGCCGTAATTTCCGGTGTGCCGGCTTGCGAATACCACAGCTTAAACTGCGATAAATCATCACCGTATACTTCCTCCATGCAGGCCGCCCAATCGTCGCATGTTACGGCTTTACCATCATAACGATCAAAATAAAGATCCGTTGCCTGACGATATTTATCTTTACCGAGCAATGTATGGAACATGCGAATTACTTCCGCGCCTTTCTCATAGATTGTCATCGTGTAGAAATTATTGATCTCCATGTAGCTTTCTGGGCGAACTGGATGGGCAAGGGGGGATGCATCTTCAGGGAACTGCGAGCGGCGTAAGTGCGACACATCATCAATACGCTGCACCGCGCGAAAGTTTAAATCAGCCGAAAATTCTTGATCACGAAAAACCGTCAAACCTTCTTTTAACGAGAGCTGAAACCAATCACGGCAAGTGACACGATTACCTGTCCAATTGTGAAAATATTCATGCGCAATAACGCCTTCAACACGAATATAATCCGTATCTGTTGCTGTTTCTTGCGCCGCCAAAACAAGCGCCGTATTGAAAATGTTGAGCGAAGTATTTTCCATCGCGCCCATGTTAAAGTCACTCACAGCCACAATGTTGAAGATAGAGTACTGGTACTCTCGACCATAAACTTCCTCGTCCCACTTCATGGATTTTTTAAGGGACTCCATCGCGTGATCACATTGGCCTTCATCGCCCGCTTTAACATAGATATGAAGATCAACCTCAAGGCCAGACTGCGTCGTAAATTTATCTTCAACGCGCTCAAGATCACCCGCAACAAGGGCAAACAGATAACAACTCTTTGGTGTTGGATCATCCCAAACTGTAAAATGGCGACCGCCCGACATCTCTCCGCTATCAATCAAATTACCATTTGATAGAAGAACAGGACATGTCTTTAAATCCGCTTCAACAGTAACTTTAAACGTTGCCATCACATCAGGGCGATCTTGATAATACGTAATTTTGCGAAAACCTTGCGCTTCGCATTGCGTGCAATAAGTACTGCCTGAATGGTATAAACCTTCAAGCGCTGTATTTTTTTCAGGGTAAATTTCTGTTGTGATCTCTAATGAAAAGACCTCTTTGCCCGGGCAAGGAATAGTCATGCCTTTATCAGAAAGTTTAGGCGTAATTTCTTTGCCATCAAGCTTTGTGGATACGAGCTTTAATTCTTCACCATTAAGGAATAGCGGCGTATCATCTTCGGGGTTACAAGTATATTGCGTTTTTGTATGAACAAGCGTGCGCCCTTCAAAAATCTCAAACGTCATATCAACGTGCTGCGCTTTATAGGCAGGCTTTTGGTAATCTTTTAAATATATCGTTTGCGGCGTATCAGTACGCATTTTTTTATTTCCCCAAATAGTGATAGCGTATCTTGCATGAAAACACCTGTTTTGAAAACAAAAAGACTAATTTTACGACCCTTATCTATTGATGATGCCCCCTGGATACAAAAAAAATTTAATGATTGGAACATTGTAAGGTATATGAATGCTAGTGTTCCATGGCCTTATCCTGACGATGGCGCGGAAACTTTTTTAAAAACCGTTGTTTTACCTAACATCCAAGAAAATAAAGCTTTTCATTGGGCTATTTGCCTTCCAAACAATCTCAAAGAAGGCGTTGGCGTAATTAGCTTCCGTCATAATATTGATGTGCATGATGGCCATCGTGGATTTTGGATTGAAACTCAAAAACAACGAAAAGGATACATCACTGAAGCAGTCGGCGTTGTGAATGATTTTGTATTTAACGATTTGGGCTTTGAAGAATTTCGAGTTGAAAACGCTATTGACAATATTGGATCGCATAAAGTTAAAATAAAAACAGGTGCAAAATTGATAGGGACACATGAGCGCGATTTTGTTTGTGGAAAGTGTGAGACAGAAGTCTGGACG
>PANS01000007.1 GCA_002708415.1 Micavibrio sp.
TTTAAAAGAAGCACAAGATTTAGGCTATGCCGAGGCTGACCCTACCTTTGATGTCGATGGTATTGATGCAGCGCATAAACTTACATTGCTGACGGCACTTGGCTTTAGTGTGAAGCCTGATTTTGATGCACTTTCTATTACAGGTATTCGTGGTGTCACAGCTGACGATATTGCTTTTGCAAAAGAGCTAGGCTTCAAGATTAAACTCCTTGGTATTGCAAAGCGTCTTAAAGATAGTGGGGGTGATAAAATTTTACAACGCATGGAGCCGTGCCTTGTGCCGATGAATGGCTCTATTGGTAGTGTTGAAGGTGTTTTTAATGCGGTGAATGTTGCAGGTGATTTTGTGAATAAAATTATGCTTGAAGGGCCGGGGGCCGGTGAAGGGCCAACGGCTTCGGCTATTGTTGCCGATATTATTGATATTGCCCGTGGTAATCGTCCGCCTATGTTTGGAATTCCAGCTGAAGATTTGGTTGAGGCGCAGTGGGCAGATTCAAACGATATTGAAGGGCGCTGTTATCTTCATTTGGAAGTTGAGGATGCTTCCGGTGTGATTGCCGATGTGACCTCTATTTTGAAAAACCATGGCGTTTCTATTCAAACGCTTCTTCAACCAGAGGCAAATGAAGGTGAAGTAGCATCTATTGTTATGATTTTGCATGATGTTGGATATAAGGCAATTTTAGATGGTGTTTCAGAGCTTGAAAAATTATCAACGATTGTTCAAAAACCCAAGCTTCTTAGGGTTGAAGAAGTTTAAGAGGGTTGAAGAAGTCTAAGTGCTGGTCTATTGTGCGTTTGTCTTATAAACCTTATTAGGCTACCCTTATCAGAAAGTTAACATTATGAGCACGAATGCTTCCCCACAAAACACACAAAATTTAGACGAAAGTTTTTCAATGGATCGTAACCTTGCCTTAGAGGCGGTTAGGGTGACAGAGGCCGCCGCTTTGGCGGCATCAAAAACAGTTGGGCGCGGCGATGAAAAAGCCGCAGATCGTGCGGCGGTTGATGCGATGCGTGATGCGCTTAATTCTCTTTCTATTCAAGGACGCGTCGTTATTGGTGAAGGTGAGCGCGATGAAGCGCCGATGCTTTATATTGGTGAAGAGGTGGGGAATGGGCAAGGCCCAGAAGTTGATATTGCACTTGATCCTTTAGAAGGCACAACGATTTGCGCGCAAGGCGGTCAGAACGCTCTGGCGGTTATGGCGATGGCCGATAAAGATGGATTCTTAAATGCGCCAGATGTTTACATGGATAAAATTGCTGTTGGCCCAGATGTTCCTGCAGACATTCTTGATTTGGATGCACCTATAGGTGATGTTCTTAAAAAATTGGCGGATGCAAAATCCGCAAATGTTTCTGATCTTCTCGTTTGTGTTTTAGAGCGTGAGCGCCATGAGAAACTTATTTATGATATTCGTGCGGCGGGGGCTCGTATTTCCCTTATTCAAGATGGTGATGTGAGCGCGATTATTTCAACTGCTGAAGCAGCAAGTGATATTGATCTTTATGTTGGTTCTGGCGGCGCGCCAGAAGGCGTTTTGGCTGCAGCAGCTCTTCAATGTACTGGCGGATCAATGTTGGGTCGTTTGACCTTCCGTAATGATGATGAGCGTGCACGTGCAAAAAAATGGGGAATTACGGATCTTAACAAGATCTATAAAACTGATGATTTAGCAAAGCCAGACAATGTTTTATTTACAGCAACGGGTGTGACTTCAGGAACAATGCTTCCAGGTGTGCGTCGAGATCCAGGTGGTGCAGTGACACATTCAATTGTCATGCGCTCTAAATCGGGGACTGTGCGCCGTATTCAGGCAGAGCATAATTTTACACGTAAGATTGGATTTAGAGCGGTTGACGAATAATGACAGGATCGTCGGCACTGAATGTTACCAAATCTTTAGGCGGAAAAAGTTGGCGCTTTTTTGAAGCCAATGAAGACGACGTAACACGCATAGTGCAGACAAAGCAACTCCCTGAATTTATTGCGCGGCTTTTGTGTCAGCGCGGTATTGCTTATGATGCGATAGATGAATTTTTTAATCCAACGTTACGCGATAATTTTCCTGACCCGTTTTCTATGGTAGGTATGGAAGAGCTTGCGAATGATTTATCAGATCGAATTATTGCGGTGGAGGCGGGCAGCGCCTCTATTGGAATACTTGCTGATTTTGACGTTGATGGAGCGACATCAGCGGCGATATTGACCCGCTTTTTGCGTCATTGTGGTCTTAATCCTCCAGTTTATATTCCTGATCGTCTTAATGAGGGGTATGGTCCGAGTGATAAATCTTTTGCGAGTCTAAAAGAGCAGGGGGCGGAGTTTGTTATCATTGCTGACTGTGGGATTACAGCGCATGAACCGATTGCTGCGGGACGTGATATGGGGCTGGATATAGCAGTGCTTGACCATCACGAACCTGAAGATACGCTACCTAATGCGAATCACATTGTGAACCCAAAACGCTCCGATGATAGTTCTGGGCTTGATATGCTCGCTGCTTGCGGTGTGAGCTTTATGGTTTGTGTGGCTTTGAATAAGAAGCTCCGTGAAAAAGGATTTTATAAAGAACGCGATATCCCTGAAGCGCCCATGAAATCATGGATGGATTTGCTAGGGCTTGGAACGGTTTGTGACATGGTGCCTTTGCAAGGCGTGAATCGTTTGTTTGTAAAAGCAGGTTTTGACCAAATGGCACATCACGCGAATGAGGGTATCAAAGCGCTTTGTGAAGTGGGGAATGTGACGAAAGCGCCAACGCCAACGGATGCTGGGTGGACGATTGGGCCACGTATCAATGCTGGATCCCGCGTTCATCGTTCTGATCTTGGGGCAAAACTGCTTTCTACAACTGATTCAGAAGAGGCACAATCAATTGCGATGGCTTTAGAAGAGTGCAATGAAGAGCGTAAAGCTATTCAGTCTAAGATGATGAAAACAGCTAGTGATAAGACAGAAATCACGAATCTTTATATGAAGCCAATTATCGTTGTTGATGATGAAAGTTTTCATCCAGGCTTAAGTGGTCTCGTGGCTGGGCGTCTTAAAGAGCGTTACGGTAAGCCTGCGATTTGTGTAACATATGCCGAGATGCCTGATGGTACGATTGAAGGGCGAGGCTCTGGTCGTTCGGTTAAGGGTGTTTCAATGGCGGAGATGTTCATTGCAGCGCGTGATGAAGGATTGCTTGTAAAAGGTGGTGGCCATGCCATGGCTGGTGGTTTTACAATTAACCCAGATAAGCTTGATGCATTTCGTAATTATTTGTATTCTTACATTGAAAACATATCGCAAGACAATGAAATAGTTGAAGAATTAGAGATTGATTCTTTTGCCACTGTTCGTGGCGCAAGGCCAGATTTTGTGAAGCTCTTAACGGATAATATGGGGCCATTTGGTATGGGAAACCCTGAACCGATGTTTGCTTTAAGTGGTGTACGTGTGCATCAGATTGATGTTTTAAAAGAAAAGCATGTTCGCGCTATGGTGAGTGATGCAGAAGGCGGTACGCGTATGAAGGTTATGTTCTTTGGGGGCGTGGATACAGAATTGGGGCAGGCGATGTTAAAGAAGTCTCGTGTGATGCCTTTTCACCTTGTGGGGCAGTTCCAAATGAATAGCTGGCAGGGGCGTGAGAGCGTAGAGTTTCACATCAAAGATGGTGCTTATGCTATTGAACAAAAAGAAAATATTAAAGAAGCTGTGTAAATTTAACGAGGGTGGTAATGGCGCGTATTAAAACATTGATTGAGAGTAATTTTTCTCTGTTATTGCTGGTTGGTTTTTTGCTCGGTTTTGTCGTGCCGAGCGTTGGCGGTGTGGCTGATGAGATCGCGATTGTTTTAACTGCTGTTTTAATTTTTCTTTCCTGCGCAGATATTAAGCCTGTTGATTTTTTGAAAATCGATGTGTTTGAAGTGGCGTTATTCTCTGTTCTACGCTTTGCTGCATTTCCACTTGTTGCTTTTTTCATAGTAAAGGGCATGTTTCCTGAATTTGCCGTTGGCACACTTTTGCTTTTAGTGATGCCTGCTGGTGTTGCTGTGGCATCGTTATGCTCCATGGCGGGGGCAAAGGTTGCTTTAGGATTGAGCCTAACAATCGTTTCAAGTTTGCTGGCGCCAGCCTTTATTCCTGGTATTTTTGCGTTTGTCGGACAATACGTTACTGTTGATATATTTAAACTGTTTGTAACTCTTGTTTTGGTCGTTTTTGTACCAATTCTTTTGTATTTCTTTGGCGCAGCAAAGGTGTCGAAGTTGGATAAGGTTGTAAAAGATTACAATAAGTCTGCTGCTGTTGTTATTCTATCTATTATCCTAACAATCGTGATTGCCGCGCAAAAATCAGAATTTCTTGATAACTTGTCGCTCATCTTCACTGGTTTCTGGATCATGGTTGTGATTATTGGTGCGTGTTACGTATTTGGGATTATTTACAGCCTGTTTGTAGAAAAAGAGAGCAAAGTTCCTTATATTATTAGTTCTGGTGCGATGAATAATTCTTTAGCGGTAGGAATCGCTTTTGCTTATTTTGATGCAACGACCTCGCTTTTTATTGTTTTAAGTGAGGTTGTGTGGAGTATTTATGTGGCGTTAGCGCAATGGATATTTTCTAAAAGAGCTGTGTAGGCGCAGAATGTATGGGGTCTTTACGTTTTATAGGCATGAATTATTAATTTTTTTAAAAAAGCGATATTTAAGGCTTGCCTTTTTACGAGTAACCAACTAAAAAAGCCAAATCTTAAGCGCTGTTAGGCTCACGTCCCGTTCGTCTAGAGGCCTAGGACACCGCCCTTTCACGGCGGCAACACGGGTTCAAATCCCGTACGGGACGCCAATAGCCTGGTAAAGAAGAAAAATAAGATTTATTATTAGATATGCAGCGGATTCAAAATATATTTCATTGGACGGTGATTGGTTCTGTTTTGAGCCATATCTTTTGCTGTGGCCTGCCTACTATCGTTAGCGCTATCAGTCTTTTAAGCGGTTTAGGTATCATTGCGTCTATGCCTGCAGGCTTGACGACTTTACACGATATTTTACACATTTACGAACTTCATCTTGTGGTTTTTTCAGGTGTAATGATTGCTTTTGGTTGGGTTCTTCATGATATTTCTCGCCGTATTGATTGTCATGATACAGGCTGTGGTCATCCTCCTTGTGGCCCGAAGAAAAAAAGATCAACAAAATTGCTGATTTTTGCATCAGGATTGTTTTTGATGAATATCGTCGTTTATTTTGGTTTTGATCACGCGGCTCCTGTTGCTGAGCTTTATACGGGGCATATCCACTAATCGCCTTCGAAAGATCATATGAATCTTATTCTCATTAGTTTTTTTGCTTTTCTTTCCTTTTTTCTATTCACTGGATTGCTTTCTGTTCGCAAGCGTCAAAAATCTGCCGAAGATTATTTATTAGCCAGCCGTAAGGTAAGTCCATCATTTGTTGGTCTATCTGGCGCGGCTTCAACGGCCAGCGGCTTTGGCTTTACAGGCATTATTGCCTTTGGATACGCTATGGGGCTGTCAGGCGCGTGGTTTATATTTGGCGTGATTTTTGGCTCATTCATAGCTTTTAGTCTAACATCGCGTCGCTTTCGTGTGTTCTCGCAACGTGAGGGGGCTGCGTCTTTTGCGGAGTTCTTGACGAGCGGTATGGGAGAAAAAGGGGGCGGTGCCCGTAAACTTCAGGTGGCCATCGGTTTGGTCAGTATCTTCGCCGTTTTGCTTTATGCGACGGCTCAACTGACGGCGGGAAGTAAAGCGCTACATGTTTTGTTTGGTTGGGATTACGGCGTTGGAGCCATGATGGGCGCTGTTATTGTTGTGATGTACTGTTTTGCAGGCGGAATTCGGGCATCAATATGGACGGATGTGGCACAAATTATTGTGATGTATGGTGCAATGACGTTGCTCGCTATTGTATCATTAAACGCGATAGGGGGCTTTGGCGCTCTTTATAGTGGT
The DNA here is from genome assembly GCA_002708415.1 of Micavibrio sp. Classification (GTDB taxonomy): domain Bacteria; phylum Pseudomonadota; class Alphaproteobacteria; order Micavibrionales; family Micavibrionaceae. The sequence continues at coordinate 5,982 of PANS01000007.1, forward strand.
CTTGAAGCTATCGATCCAAAATTGGTTCATATTTTACCGCAAGATAATCCTTTTGGTCCTGTGTTATTTATTTTGGGTTGGATGTCAGTAGGCTTGAGTTTTATTGGTTTTCCGCATGTAATGGTGCGGTTTATGACGCTTGAAAAGTCAAAGGATACGAAAAAAGCGCTTGCGTGGTATCAGGGATATTATGGTGCATTCTATATCACTGCCTACATTGTTGCGCTTTGTACACGTATTCTTATTCCAGATTCTGCAGAATTTGATAAGGAATTGGCGTTGCCAGAACTTGCTCAACAAATGCTGCCAGAAGTGCTGGTCGGGGTAATTTTGGCGGGTATCTTTGCAGGAACAATTTCAACAGCTGATTCGCTTGTTTTGAGCTGTACGGCCTCCATTTCACGTGATCTTGCGCCGAAATATAAAGAGTCGTATTTATTCTTAAAAATCAGTACGATCGGTGTTACAGCTGCAGCATTAGCGCTTGCTTTATTTGGAAGTAAGAGTGTATTTGATCTGGTTCTCTTTGCTATCACCATTATGGGGGCGGGGTTTGCGCCGATTATGTTGGTGCGTGTGATGAAGTGGCGCTTAACACCGTTACTTGCATTTATGATGATGGTGGCTGGTATTGCTGTTGGTATTGCATGGCGTATAGAAGGATATCATGTGTATGTTTATGATGCTCTGCCAGGGATAGTGATGGCCTTTTTGGTATATGGCGCGGGACGTGTTATGTTCCGTATGAAAAAATAAGTTAGAAAAAGTATGAAATTTGACGATCTGGGATTAAGTCCTGAAACATTAAAAGCAGTTAAAGAGTGTGGATATGAAGAGGCAACGCCTATTCAGGCAAAGGCCATTCCACTTATTCAAATGACACGTGATGTTGTGGGTTTGGCACAAACAGGAACGGGAAAAACGGCAAGCTTTACACTTCCAATGATTGATGCCTTAAGTGGTGGTCGTGCCAAAATGCGGATGCCGCGTTCATTAGTTCTTGCGCCGACGCGTGAGTTAGCGGCTCAGGTTGCTGAGAATTTTGAAACTTACGGTAAATATCATAAGCTGAGTAAGGTTTTACTTGTTGGCGGAACATCAATGGGCGATCAGGTAAAGCTTCTTGAAAAGGGGGTGGATGTCTTGATTGCCACGCCAGGGCGTTTGCTTGACCTTTTTGATCGCGGTGCGATTTTGTTGAATGATATTCAAATTCTTGTGATTGATGAAGCTGATCGCATGATGGATATGGGATTCATTCCAGATATTGAGAAGATTGTTTCGCTGTTGCCACCAATGCGTCAAACGCTTTTATTCTCGGCAACAATGCCGCCTGAAATTAAAAAGCTTACAACCAAATTTTTAAGTAATCCCAAAGAGATATCGGTTACTCCTGCGGCGTCACCTGCGGTAACGGTTGAGCAATTTCTTGTGCATACACACCCTAAGGATAAAGAAGGCGTTCTATTGAAATTGCTTAAGGATGAGAATGTTGAAAATGCTTTTGTTTTCTTGAACCGTAAGCGTGATGTAGATGTGCTTGGTAAGTTCTTGAAAAACAAGGGGTTTCCTGCTGCGGCGATGCATGGCGATATGCCGCAAGCTAAGCGTACAGAGACATTGGAGGCATTCAAAACAGGTGCGATTGATATTTTGGTTTGTAGTGATGTTGCTGCGCGTGGCATTGATGTGAAGAATGTTTCTCATGTGTTTAATTATGATGTGCCGATGAGTGCGGATGATTATATTCACCGTATTGGGCGTACAGGTCGTGCGGGCGCAAAAGGGCGGGCATGGATGCTTGCGACACAGCGCGATGAAAAGTTTCTTAGCGCGATTGAAAAACTGCTTAAAAAACCGCTTGATATTGTTGATTTTAAAGAAAAAAAATGTGGCAAGAAAAAGGTTTTGGATAAACCTTCTCGTGCTCATCCAAAAGAAACGGCATCTAAAAAAACACCACAAAAAGAGCCGTCAAAGTCACGCAAGAACTATTCACATAATCGCAACAATGATGCTGTTGATCAGGATGATGTAAGTGGCTTTGGCGATGATGTTCCTGCTTTTTTTAAATAATCTCTTGAAATAGCCGATAAATGTTGATTTTTCGCGCCTTTAAGCTTGATTTTTTGGCTCTAATGCCCAAGAATCCATATACGTTCTTTTTTTCTTAGGGCACTATTCATGAAACGCCTCTCTATAGCACATTCACTGTCATTTTTTGGTTTTCTCGCATTATTTGTTGCGAACGGCTCTGCTGTAGCGGCGACAGGTGATGTTCAACCGTTTCCGCTATTTGGTAATGATGTTGCACAAGTGCAGGATGTTTCTTTGGCGCAGGTGCCCGAGCCTATCATGCCAGCGGAGAAGGCGATGCCATCTGATGCCGTGTTTAATCCAGAAGATCAGGTCGATTTATTGGCAGATATGTTAGAGCATAATGAAACGGGGCAAATTGTTACAGCGCGCGGTAACGTTGAGCTTGTACAGGCTGGGCGTATTTTGCGTGCTGACCAGATATCTTATAATTTAGCTGTTGATGTTGTTAAAGCGAGCGGAAATGTCGTTTTAAATGATGAGGCGGGTGATACGTATTTTGCCGATAATTTTGAACTGTCTCAGAAGATGAAAGAAGGTTTTGTGCGGGGGCTTCATGGATTACTCGCTGATGGATCGCGCTTTACTGCTGTAGAAGGAGAGCAGGCACAAGGTGGAGCCAAAATGATTATGAGTGAGGCTACATATACGCCTTGTGAACCCTGTAAAAATAATCCCGATAAAGTTATTTGGCAGTTAAAAGCAGATAAAGTCATACACCACAAAGATGAGCAGCGTATATCATACGAAGATGCAACGTTTGAGTTGGGCGGCGTACCCATTATGTATGTGCCGTATTTTTCTCATCCTGATGGAAGTGTTAAGCGCAAAAGCGGTTTTCTAACACCGCGTATAGGCTTTGATAGTGAGCTTGGCACGACTTTTAGGCAAGAATATTATTGGGATATTGCTCCGAATCAAGATGCAACAGTTGGTGTTATCACTGCGTCGAAGAAGGCACCTGTTTTATTAGGAGAATACCGACACCGTTTTGAAAAAGCTTTTATTCAAGCTGAGGGAAGTACAACATATTCGGATTATTTTGATAGTGTGAGTGGTGTGACTGTCCAGCAAGATAAAGCATGGCGTGGTCACCTGTTTTCTGAAGGGATTTGGGATATCAATGATAAATGGCGCGCGGGACTGAATTTGGAAATTACGTCTGATGATCAATATTTACGCCAATATAATATTACGAATAAGGATATCTTGGAAAATAATCTGTACTTAGAGCGTTTTTCAGATAGGGATTATGCACTTGCGCGTATTTCTGCTTTCCAAGATATTCGCGTTAGTAGTCGGCAAGCAGATCAACCTAATATTTTACCTGAAATACATTCTAGGTTTTTGGGTGATCCAGGAGGTATTCTTGGCGGAAGGTGGAGTCTAGAGGCATCTGCTTTGGGGTTAGGGAGAGACGGTGGCGGTCAAGATCTTAATCGTGCGTCTTTAGAGGCTGGGTGGCAGCGTCGTTATGTTTCTGGTTTGGGGCTTGCGAGTACCCTTGACCTTATTACCAGAGGTGATGTTTATAATGTGAATGATCGTGATATAGCAGATATTGATGCATCACGTAGTGAGTCCGCTTCTGAGGTTCGTGGGTTTGTTAAAGGAAACTTTAAAACGGCTTACCCAATGCAAAAACGATTTGAGAGAATGCAGTGGCTTGTTGAACCTATGGTCTCGGTAACGTCGGCAAGCAATGTGGATGTGAGTAATAATATTCCGAACGAAGATAGTCAGGATGTGTTTATTGATCCAATGACATTGTTTAATGTTGATCGCTTTCCTGGCTATGACCGTATTGAAGATAGGAGTCGTGCAACTTATGGGATTCGCACAGGTTTATTTGGTTATGAAGGATATAGGGGAGAAATATTCTTTGGGCAAAGCTATCGTTTTGATAGTGGGGATAATCCGTTTCCAGGCGGTTCAGGCTTATCAGAAGATAAGTCTGATTATGTTGGACAGATATCAACATCTATGGGAGGGAACCTTGACCTTGATTATAGATTTCAGCTGGATGAAAATAATTATTCGTCCAAGCGTCACGAAGTTGATTTCGTTGGTCGCGCTGGACCTGTTACGACAACAACAAGTTATTTCTACGCTGCGGGCTTGGAGGGAACGGACTTAAGCGATAGTCGTGAACAAATTAGAACGGGCTTAAGATACCAGTTGGATGATCAATGGTCTTTTTCAGGATCGGTGCAGTATGATTTTGCTGATAAGAATAAAGGGATTCGTAATGCTAGATCAGGTTTTGAATATAGCGGGCAGTGCTTAACTTTTGGTCTTACGGGACAGCGCACTTATACAAGTGCTGCATCAGGAGATAGTGATACATCAATCATAGCGCGTATTGGGTTAAAGAACTTAGGTGAATTTCAAACATCTGGTATTACTATTGCTAGCTCTAATAGCGAGAATGATGCTAGTGTAAACGAAGCAGAAACGGCGGTAACTCCTTGATATCAATATTAAACACGGATTTTCATATGTGGTTTGTGTTGGCCGTAACGGCTGCCGCCATTTTCTTTTTTGCGCGCGAAAAATACCCGCTTGAGGTGACGTGTGTTGGCATTTTGATGGCTCTTTTATTGTTTGGGCAGGTATTCCCTGTACCAGATGCCAATGGTCGTAATATGCTTGATGCGTATCATTTACTTTCTGGTTTTTCGAACCCCGCTCTTTTATCTGTTTTGGCTTTACTTGTTATGGGGCAGGCTATTATTCGTACGGATTCTTTGCGCCCGATCATTCAGCTTTTTGTGAAGAGTGGGTTTATGCCGCCGCAACTTTCTATTTTCTTTATACTGTTATTTGTTTTGAGTTTTAGTGCGTTTTTGAATAATACGCCGCTTGTTATTCTGGCCATTCCGATTATGCAGGCGCTGGCCATTTCTGCAGGTGTTTCGGATAGTAAAATTATGATGCCACTCAGTTATGCGGCTATTTTGGGTGGCATGATGACATTGGTGGGGTCATCAACAAACCTCTTGGTGTCGAGCACGATGGTTGAGTTGGGATATGACCCACTTGGCTTTTTTGATTTCTTTGTGCCAGGTGTCATTTTAGCGAGTGTTGGGTTAGTTTATGTTGTTTTTATTCTTCCTTTCTTTATGCCAGATCGTCGTTCATTGACGCAGGAGTTGCGTGGTGATGAAAAGGAATTTGTTGCTGAAATTGATGTGACGGATGACAGTCTTCTTGTTGGAATGGAGTGTGTGGAGGGACGTTTTACGTTACTTCCAGATTTGGATATTCGCCTTATTCAACGCCAAGGGCATCTGATCCTTCCGCCATTCGAGGGATATAAAATTGAAAAAGGCGATATTATTATTGCAGCGGCGACGCGCGATGCTTTAGCAGATATCCTGTCTAAATACCCTGGCTTTTTGCTCTCTGATGCCGAAGTACGTGCGATTGATGATGCGGAAAAAACGGTTGCTTTAGATGTTGATGGAGAAGAAAAGCGCGCGGATCTTGATAAAACGGTTGAAGAAACAAGAATTTTGGCTGAGTTAATGATTCCGCCAGCATCGCGTTTTGTAGACATGACAATTGATCAAGTTGATTTCTTGCGCCAGTTTGGAACTATCGTTCTTGGCATTCAACGTCGTGCACGTGTTGTGCGCCGTCGCTTAGGACGTATTCGTTTGGAGCCAGGCGATGTTCTTCTTGTTGCAGGACCACAAGGGACAGTGAATGAAATGCGCGGACAAAATAGTGATGTCATTGTTCTCTCTGGCTCTAAAAAAGAACTGCCAATTCCTAAAAAAGCACCGATTGCAGGGTTTATCTTTTTGGTGACAGTTCTTCTGGCCTCAACGGGCATTCTTTCTATTGCGGTGGCTTCATTTTCTGGTGCAGTGCTTCTTATTGCGACAGGCTGCCTTAATATTCGTCAAGCAACGCGCGCGATTGATCGAAAAATTATTCTTCTTGTTGGTTCAATGCTTGCGCTGGGGGTTGCGTTGCAGGCAACGGGGGGCGCCGAATTTATTGCTGGGGTGTTGCTTAAAGTTCCTTTTGCAGACCAGCCTTTATTCTTGGCGGCATTGCTGTTTATCTTGGTTGCTTTTTGTACGAATATTTTATCAAACAATGCATGTGCGATTTTATTTACACCAATTGCGATGAGTATGGCAATTAACATAGGTGTTGATCCTATTATATTTGCTATCACGGTTGTTTTTGCAGCGAATTGTTCTTTTGCTTCTCCTATCGGATATAAGACAAATCTTTTGGTGATGGGGCCAGGGCATTATAGATTTAGGGATTTTATGCGCGCAGGGGTGCCACTTGTTCTTATTATTTGGGTTGCTTATATTGCTCTTGCCAAATTTTATTATGGTTTGTAAAACACTATACTAAACAGATTTGAAGTAAGAAATAATCGATGACATTAAATTCCTATAATCCGGATTCTAGATATAAAGAGCGCGCAGCACAGCGCTTCATGTCATTTTTAAGGTTTCTGGCTGTTGTGATGATTTCTATTTTGGTTGGTTTTTGGTTAGGAAGGCAATCAGGTGCGGAGCAACTAATTGTTTTGCAGGACAAGTCAAAAACACTGACACAAGAGCGTGATTTTTTACAAGAAAGCGTGACAGAGTTAAGTGCTCAAGCTCAAATCGCAGAAACCCGTTATCAACAACTTCAAGATCAAGTTGATAGCATTATTCCAAAAGGGCCAATGCAGGATATTGCAACGCTTGTGCGTGAGCAACTTGAACAGGGTATGGATCCAGAACGCCTTTCGTTTGTTATTCGCTCTGCGCGCCCCCCATCAAATTGTTCTGAACCAGATGTGAAGCGTTTTGTATTGGCAACGCTGGCAAATAAAGGGCCTGCGAGCAAGGTTTCAATTGCTGATGGTGCGATTGTGATTGAAGGTACAGGTAAATCTGCGCGTAATGAAAAAGGACAACCAGAAGCTTGGTATGATCCTGCGCAACCTGTGAAAATTATTTTTAACCATGATGGTAAAAAGGACGTCAAACGTCGGACTTTGCCAATTCGTTATTCAGTTGTTTCTGGCGATAGGGAATATCGTTTTACGATTGAAAGTGGCGCGCGTTCTTTTGCAAAAGTGGTTTATGATTCTTGTGACTATCCGTAGTTTTTTATTTTTAAGCGATTAAAATAATCCGCTTAATGATCCATCTAATCTTAATGTTTCGCCCGATACTTTTTCTTCAGAAATAGAAAATAAGCGTTTAATATCGTTTGTATATTCTTTGTTTGTTTGAGCATTCCCTCGGATTTCCATGTCTTTTGGATATATGAGGAAAGTGCCATTCATAATCTCTTTATTGCCACTCTTAGCCGTTAGATCAAAAGGAAGAGGCCCGTCAATAAAGCGGCGCTCAGGGAGATAATTTATTGTAATGTTTGCTTTGCCCATATTTTTGAATGAGGGTATTGTTTTAGAGGGTTTTTTTAAGTTCTCTAAATAGTTAATAAAAGCGTTTGTATCTTCTAAATTCAATGTGGTTTGCATGTTGAGGTCGCTATTGCTTCCTCCATAAGAAATATCTGTCAAAAGATCTGTTCCCTTTACGCCAGCGGCTTGCGCCCTTAAAATAAGGACGTCGTTTTTATTTTCCTCACCAAGAACAACGTTAATATTTTTTGCAGGAACACTTAATATATCGCCGCTTCCAGCATCAATTTGACCAGAAATTTTTGGTGCTTTATTTTCGCTTTGGCTAAAATTGATCCATCCTGTTGCGCGGTGAAGGCTAGTTAGTTTGTGGTTTAGGTTCAGCGTATTAACGGTAATATCAACTGCGCCATTACCTTTATTATCAAAATGCCCTTCTAATGCTGTATTAAAGCTTAGCATTGTATCTAGACTGGAGATGTTGCCTTCTATTTTTGTTTTATTGATATTGTTATGAGTTAAGGCCCCCGCTATGGCGATAGTAATTTTGTGTTCTGCGAGAGGAAAATGAACAACAGAGTCTTTAATGCGGATTTTTTTAGCTGGTAATAGGCCTTTAAAAAAAATGCCTTCATTTTCTTTTAGATTAGTTAATAGCGGCGCTGAAGGGCTTTCAATATTAAGACCATAGACTTCAATAAGTTTTATATCGCTTAAACCAATGAAGGAGAGAGGTGTTCCACTAATAATTATTTTCTTAATAGTTTGACCTTTTTTTAGGGTTATATCTCTGAACGTAGCGGTGTTCAATCCTATATTAGTTTTCCCAATCGTTGTTTTTTTATACCCTAGGTTTGAGAGTTCTTTTTTTACATGATTTTGTGAATATTTGGGTAATCCGAAATATGCTGTGACTAATAGGGCAGTCACAATTAAAGATAGTGTTGTTTTTGTTTTCATATCAATATGCGTAAGCTAACATCTTGTTTTAAATATCCAGATCACTTACGTATTCGGCATTTTCTTGAATAAAGTTAAATCGTGCCTCTGCATTTTTTCCCATGAGATCATCAACAAGATCATCAAGTTCTTTGAGCGCAGAAACAGGTGCTTCATCNTCNTCCANATCATTTGCCGCAAGACCCATAGATGCCATGATNTCCGGTAAAGAAACACGCAGTAATGTGCGTGATTTTGCATTCATTGTTGTTTCTTTTAGTTGCGCAGCGGGCATTTCACCCAACCCCTTAAAGCGGCTAATGTCGACTTTCTTTTTGCCTTTAAACGTTGTGGTGAGAAGCTCATCTTTGTGTTCATCATCACGGGCATAGGCGCTTAAAGGGCCGCTAGCCAGACGATAAAGCGGAGGCTGCGCGATATATAAATGACCTTCTTCAATTAACGGGCGCATTTGTGAATAAAAGAAAGTTACAAGAAGGGCGGCGATGTGTGCGCCATCAACATCCGCATCAGTCATGATGATGATGCGTTCGTAACGAAGTTTGTTGAGGTCAAACTCTCGACCTGTTCCACAGCCAAGAGCTTGAGTTAAATCTTGGATTTCTTGATTGGCTTTGATCTTATCTTTTGAGGCGCTTACGACGTTTAAGATTTTACCGCGCAATGGAAGAACGGCTTGAGTCTGACGCATGCGTGCTTGCTTTGCCGAGCCACCAGCTGAATCTCCCTCAACGATAAAGAGTTCTGTATCATCTGCATTGTTACGCGAACAATCAGCAAGCTTTCCAGGAAGGCGAAGGCGACGTGTTGCAGACTTTCGTGATGTTTCTTTTTCGGCGCGGCGGGCAAGGCGGTGTTCTGCATTCTCAATAACATATTCTAAAAGCATTTTACTGGAGGCAGGATCGGCGCTGAGCCAATGATCAAAGTAATCTTTGATAGCTGTGTCAACCCAACGACTTGCGGTGGCAGTAACAAGTTTTTCTTTTGTTTGACCTTGAAATTGTGGATCGCCAATAAAAACAGATAAGAGAGCACCTGCGCCGTTTAATATATCGTCGGCAGTAATAATGTTCGCTTTTTTGATGTTGGTCATTTCACCATAAGCTTTAAGACCACGGGTAAGGGCGGTACGCAAGCCTTGTTCGTGTGAGCCGCCAAGTGGTGTTGGTACAGTATTACAGTATGAGTGCATAAAGCCGTCATCTCGTTCAGGCCAAGCAATAGCAAACTCAACGCGACCTGCACCATCAGGGAGGTCAGCTTGTCCTTCAAAAGCACGTGAAGTTACTGTTGGCTTGTCGTTTAGTGCGGCGTTTAAGAAATCTAACAAACCATTGGGGAAGTGAAAAATTTCTTCGGCAGTTACTTTGCTATCTGGTTTGATCAGTGATGGATCGCAGCTCCAACGAATTTCTACGCCGCGGAAAAGATAGGCCTTTGAGCGAGCCATTTGATAGAGCCAAGAAGGTTTAAACTTTGCTTTATTTCCAAATATTTCTGGGTCAGGGTGAAAAAATACTGTTGTTCCTCGGCGGTTATTGACACTGCCCATGTCTTCAAGCTTTGTTGTGGCGTAACCTTTGCTGAAAGATTGTTTGTAGAGTTTTTTGTTGCGCGCAACCTCAACCCACATATCATCAGAAAGCGCGTTTACAACAGAAATACCAACACCATGCAAGCCGCCAGAAGTTTGGTAAGCTTTGCCATTAAATTTACCACCAGAGTGAAGCGTTGTTAGAATGACTTCGAGAGCAGATTTTTTAGGAAATTTAGGGTGCTTGTCTGTTGGAATACCGCGGCCATTATCTGAAATCGTAATACCGTTATTGGAATCAAGATGAAATTCAATGCGGCTGGCATGACCGGCAACGGCTTCATCCATTGAGTTATCAAGAATTTCACCGACGAGATGGTGCAGGGCGCGTTCATCCGTGCCACCAATATACATGCCTGGGCGTTTACGGACAGGTTCTAGGCCTTCTAGAACTTCAATATCCGAAGCATCATAGGTTTGTTCTTTTTTATTGCTATTACCATCGAAAAGATCGGACATGCGGCTTTAAATCCCTTATACTCACGGTACTTCAGACAATCTTGCTCTGAAATTTCCTTTATTTAATAAATAAGCATATAATAGATAATATGATGGTATCACAAGACTCTTCCCGTTCTTTTTCCGCGTTACTCGCATGTTTTATGGCTTTGACAGTCTTTTTGCCGTGTAATGTCTCAGCACAAACCCTCAATATTGACGAAATTGCTGATATTGCGCCAAGAGCGCCGCTACCAGAAGCAGAGTTTAATGAGCAAACGATGTTGTTAGAACAAACTCCTTTTAATGATGAAAGCCTATCTTTTTCTATCAGGTTGCCTAAAGGATGGGTTTCAAATATCAAATTGCCAGTAGAAATGATTGGTGAGGAAAAGGGCGCTAGTTTGTTAGGTGTAGTGGCACGTTATGTTAGTCCTGCTAAAGATTACTTGCGCAGCTCGTTTTCTCTAGAAACAATAAAGCTAACGCATAATGTGCCTGTGAAGTATTGGTTTACCCAATATGTTCTTTCTCAAGGATATTCTTTAGAGGCGGTAACGGTTCATTCGGATAAAAAAATTGAAGCCATTTATGTGAATGTTGATGGTGACAATAGCGATGCGGTGCATATTATGGCCTTTAGTCATGGGGCAAGAATGATTTTGGTGCGTTATAGTGTTCCGATGTCACGGTTTGAATCTGAAAAAGAAATGCAGGCACAAGTTCTCTCTTCTTTTGAGTTATTACACCCTCAAAGTGGTGGCGCAGAAGAAATAAAAACTCATGCATTCCTCTCGGAATCTTATTTTAACTACCCCAGTACGTGGAATCTTGTTCCAACAGCTATACGTACCATTGAGCGCATGCAGGTTGCTTTAGTGCAGGGGGAGGATTTAGAGAAACTTGATGGTCAGATTGGGGTTTTTCTTACCAATAGATACGGGAATCAATCTTTACAGAAAGAGGTTCGTCTCTTTAAAGAAAAACTCGATATTCCTGATTATAAGCTAGGCGAGTATTTTGAAAAAAGAAAGATGTTGTACCATTCTGATATGAGTTTTGGCGTTACTGAAGTTTATAAGATGGAACCTACTGTATCTACCAAAAGTGATTATGAGTTATGGGTGAGTGTGATGAGTAATGAAGACTATTATTATATTGTGTCTTTACTCACACCTTCACGTGAGATTGACCTTTATACATGGGCGCGTAATGTGGAAGCATATAGAATTGTTGTTAAAACGATGCGCCATTTCAGATAAAGCGCTGTATTTTTTGAATATAAAAAGCCAGCGGTTAAGCTGGCTTTTCTTTGTTTGTATGTTTTTTGATTATGATGAATAGTACATCAAGAATTCAATTGGGTGCGGCATCGTTTCATAGGCCGTTACTTCTTCCATTTTCAATTCAATGTAGGCATCAATTGCATCTTTTGTGAATACGCCACCTTTAAGCAAAAACTCATGGTCACTCTTAAGGGCATCTAGAGCTTCGCGGAGAGAACCACACACATTTGGAATTTGATCCAGTTCTTCTTGTGGTAATTCATAAAGATCTTGCTCCATTGCTTCACCGGGGTGAATTTTGTTATCAATACCATCAAGCCCTGCCATAAGCATGGCAGAGAAGGCTAAATATGGATTTGCCGTTGGATCAGGGAAGCGAATTTCGATACGCTTTGCCTTTGGAGAAGGACAGTGTGGAATACGACAAGCCGCTGAACGGTTACGCGCAGAATAGGCAAGTAGAACAGGGGCTTCAAATCCAGGAACAAGGCGTTTATAGCTGTTTGTTGATGGGTTTGTGAAAGCGTTCAATGCTTTTGCGTGTTTAATAATGCCGCCAATATAATAAAGCGCTGTGTCTGAAAGGCCTACATATTTATCGCCAGCAAACATTGGTTTACCGCCGCCCCAGATAGATTGGTGTACGTGCATACCCGAACCATTATCACCATAAACGGGCTTTGGTAGGAATGTGGCTGTTTTGCCGTAAATATGCGCTACGTTATGAACGGCATATTTGTAAAGTTGTATATTATCAGCGGAATCAACCAGTGTTGAGAACTCAATGCCAAGTTCGTGTTGCGATGGGGCAACCTCATGGTGATGCTTTTCTACTGGAATACCAATAGCATCCATAACTGTCATCATTTCTGCGCGAAGGTCTGAGCTGCTATCAACAGGGGCTTCAGGGAAATACCCACCTTTAATGCCGGGGCGATGACCGTGGTTACCTTCTTCGTAGGTTGTCCCGCTGTTGTAAGGGCCTTCTTGGCTATCGATTTTATAACTTACTTCGTTCATGTCAGCTTTGACATGCACATCATCAAAAACAAAAAATTCAGCTTCTGGACCGAAGTAGGCAGTATCGCCGTGACCAGATTCTTTGATGTAAGCTTCAGCTTTTTTAGCAATAACACGTGGGCAGCGTTCATAGGCATCACCAGAGTTTGGCTCATGAATTGTGCAGAATACTTTTAATGTTGGTTGTGCAGCAAATGGATCAAGGAAGCATTTACTCCAATCGGGAATGAGGCACATGTCAGATTCGTTGATGGCTTTCCAACCGGCGATAGAGGAGCCGTCAATCATGACGCCTGCTTCAAACAAATCCTTATCAACAGTACGAATATGTTGGTCTGTATGTTGTAGCTTTCCACGTGGGTCGGTGAATTCAAAACCGACATATTGTATATCATGCTCATCACAGAATTTTTTAAAATCGCTGTGGTTTTTAAAATTTATTGATTTATCAGACATTTATCTTCCCTAGACTCCTGTTTCTATTAAGGGTTAAGTTATGCGAATTATGCATTTCAGTCATGCTATATTCGAATAAGTTAGCTTTCTAACATTGATAAAAACAAACGTCTACTCTTTTTGATACAAAAAAGAAATTTTATAGACAGAAAAATCTTTCTCCCCGTATAGTTAAAAAAACTTGACCCTGAGCCTTGTTTCGAGATATCTAAAAGCCACTTATTTGTGGCGGCTGTAGCTCAGTGGTAGAGCCCTCGGTTGTGGTCCGAGTTGTCGCGGGTTCGAACCCCGTCAGCCGCCCCACTTAAAGTAAAAGAAAAGGACTAATTATAATGTCCCAGAAAAACTCCCCTAAACTCTGGCAAAATTTATTGCCCATTCCTGATAAAAACTCTCATAAATATGAGCGCGGTCATGCCGTTATTTTGGCTTCTGATAGTTTAACAGGCGCAACGCGCCTTGCCACAGATGCGTGTTCACGCATGGGGGCGGGTCTAGTGAGTGTTGTCGCGCATGAGAAAGGGGACGTTTATCGCGCTACTCTTTCTGCAGATATTATGGTGACCGAAGAAGCACCTGAGAATTTAAAAAAAGTGACGGCCATTCTTGGTGGTTGTGGTGGGTTGCCTGAAGAATTACGGCCATATTTATATAATAAGACTTATGATGTTGTACGAGTGTTTGACGCCAATGCAATTCCCTTAACTGATCAATGGGCTGTTCTGGATGAGAACTGTATTTTAACGCCTCACGAAGGAGAATTTGTTTATGTTTTTGGAGAAATTACAGGGTCGAGGGAAGAGGTGGCGCTTGACGCTGCGCAAAAAACAGGTGCAATTGTTGTTTTGAAAGGCGGTGAAACCATTATTGCGGCGCCCGATGGGCGTGTTGTTATCAACGAGCATGCGAGTCCATATTTAGCCAAAGCCGGCACGGGAGATGTCTTGGCTGGGATGATTGCAGGTCTTGCGGCACAGGGAGTGAGGCCTTTTGAAGCGGCGTGCGCAGCAATATGGATACATGGTGAAGCCGGGCTGCAAATTGGAAGCGGATTGGTAGCGGGAGATATTATCAATACACTTCCGGCGGTGTTAAAAAAGCTATAGATGAATTTTTTCGGTATTTTTTATCCTTTTTCCCTTGGCATGGACGCGAACATGCGCTAAAACGCCGCATCAGCTTGTAAAAGCTAGCTATATCGTGCGGGTGTGGCGGAATTGGTAGACGCGCCAGATTTAGGTTCTGGTATCTTAGGATGTGAAGGTTCAAGTCCTTTCACCCGCACCATTTAAAAAGAAATCATATATATAAGAGTTAAGAGAAAATCATGCAGGTTAAAGAAATTAAATCCGAAGGTCTTAAGCACGAGCTAGAAGTTATCGTTCCTGCTAATGATATCGCAAAGCACGTTGAAACACGCCTTCTAGAAGTTGGCAAGACAGTGAAAATCCAAGGTTTTCGCCCTGGTAAAGTGCCAATGGATATCTTGAAACAGCGTTATGGTCGCGCCGTTCTTGGTGAAGTTCTAGAAACTGCTGTTAATGACGCAACGAAACAAGTTATCGAAGATAAAAAACTTAAGCCTGCGATGCAGCCGAAAATCGAAGTACAAGAGTTCGATGAAGGCAAAGATCTTAAATACAAAATGGAACTAGAAGTTCTTCCTGAGTTCAAAGTTATGGACGTTAAAGGAATGAAGCTTGAGAAACTTGTTGCCAAAGTCGATGACAAGCAAATCGATGAAGCTTTAGAGCGTATTACAGCGCAACATAAAGGTAGTAAGAAAATCGAAAGTGATCGCGCAGCAAAAACGGGTGATATTCTAATTATTGACTTCCATGGACGTACAAAAGATGACGGTGTTGAGCATGAAGGCATGCATGCGCACGGATCTAAGTTAGAGCTTGGTTCTAGTCAGTTTATTCCTGGTTTTGAAGAGCAACTAACTGGCGCGAAAGCAGGCGATAAAGTTGAGGTGAATGTTACTTTCCCTAAAGAATATGGCGCGAATGATCTTGCTGGTCGTGAAGCGATCTTTGATGTGAAGGTAAACGAAATTCATGAAGCAACTGACGCAGTTGTTAATGACGAGTTCGCAAAAGAGCTTGGCTTTGATGATGAAAAAGCGCTTCGCGGCGCGGTTGAAAACCAACTGAAGAAAGATTACGAAACGCATACAAACATGAAGTTAAAGCGTCAGATTTTAGATATCTTGGATGAGAATCACTCATTTGATCTTCCTGAAAGCATGCAAACTTCTGAGTATGACGGGATTGTTCAGCAAATTGAAATGGAGCGTAAGCAAGATCCTTCGAATAAAGAAGGTGAACTAACCGATGATGAAAAAGAAGAGCTTTCAGCAATTGCTGAGCGCCGTGTTCGTCTTGGTCTTGTGATTGCGGATCTTGGTCAGGCAAACGGTGTTACTGTTGCAGATCAGGAACTTCAGGGCGCCGTTATTGGTGAAGCGCAGAAGTATCCAGGTCAGGAGAAAATGGTTTTTGAATATTATCAGAAAAATCCACAAGCTCTTGAAGGTCTACGCGCTCCTTTATTCGAAGAAAAAGTTGTTGAGATCATTATTGAAGGTGCTGACGTTACAGAAAAATCAGTATCTATCGAAGAGCTAACAAAAGAAGACGAAGAAGAGTTCAAGCCGAAGAAGAAAAAATCTTCTGCGAAGAAGGCTCCTGCTAAAAAGGCTGCCAAAAAAGCGCCAGCAAAGAAAGCGGCAAAGAAGGCCGCTAAGAAATAATTTTCTTTTGTTCTCCGTCATTGCGAAGGGGCGTTAACGACTACGGCAATCTTTTTGTTTTAGATCGCCGCGCTCATTTCATTCGCTCGCGATGACAGCTTTAGAATTGTAGTACTTTTAAAAAGGCCTCCACCAGCGGGGCTTTTTTTATGGGTGCATATGTAGTTCTGGTAGAGAGATTGTAACAGATATATTCATATTCCATTCTCGCTTATTTTCATCCCAATAGTCGTGATCTGGATTTTCGTACTGCATGTCGATAATAATGTCGAAATTGATATTGTTTGTTCTGCAATTATCGCTGTTAGTTAGAATAATCACATCCCCAAGTGTACTAAGCGCTTCTTTATCTCCCTCAAATCCTCGTTCTGCATTTAAAACTAGGGGCATATTCTCTCTTTTATAGCCGGAAAACAATAAATCCATATTGGCAAAGAAAAGCCTAATAGGGGCTTTATGTCCGTGAAGGTTACCTAACCAGTTTTCAAAACGCCGTGTTATTTTTTCTCTTGTATAGCCCATAACATCGTCAGTTTGTGTACTTTCCGATTTTTTAGCTAAGAAGATACCCCCATGCACAAGGAGTTGTTCGCGAATTCTATCCCAGATTAGACTTTTTCCTGAGTTTTTGTCTCCTTTAACGCCAATAATGATAGGTTTGTTAAGTGGATCTTCTTTAAGTCTTTGGGCTATTACACTTGATATATGGTCACACAATTTTAATATTTCATCGCGTGTTGCTATTTCATATGCTCGGGTGAGTTGTTTCATGCTGCAATGTAACAAAAATATTGATTATGTCAAATAAAATCAATATTTACAGCACATAAGAAAGGCTTGCACGGCTGATACGCTCTCGTTATCTTTGAGGTGTTGATTCACAACGGTATTATAAGAAAGAACAAAAATTATGAGCGAACGCGATCCACTAGAAGTCTATAACTCTCACCTTATTCCAACGGTGATTGAGCAAACAAACCGCGGAGAGCGCGCGTTTGATATTTTCTCTCGTCTTTTGAAAGAACGTATTATCTTTTTAACAGGTGAGGTGAATGATTATGTGTCGAGCCTTATTTGTGCACAGCTCTTATTCTTAGAATCAGAAAATCCAACAAAGGATATTTCGTTTTATATTAATTCCCCAGGCGGCGTTGTGACCGCTGGTATGGCAATGTATGATACAATGCAGTACATTAAGCCTGAAGTTTCGACGGTTTGTATTGGTCAGGCGGCTTCCATGGGATCGCTTCTATTGACGGCTGGTGCAGAAGGGAAACGTTTTGCATTACCACAGGCGCGTATTATGATTCATCAACCTTTGGGTGGCGCACAGGGGCAAGCCTCTGACATTGAAATTCAAGCGCGTGAAATTTTACGCATGAAATCAATGCTTAATGAGATTTACGTGAAGCACACAGGCAAAAAGCTTTCTGAAATCGAAAAATCAATGGATCGTGATAACTTCATGTCAGCTGATGAGGCGAAGAAATTTGGTCTTATTGACGAGGTTGTTGAGCATCACACTGCTAGCGATAAAGACGATAAAAAGAAAAAATAAAGCCTTTTCAATAACGCTTTAAAAGCCAAGAATTTAAGAGAAAAAGGGGAAGAAATTTCCCTTTTTTTTGTTTATTGATGTATTGTTAATACTTAGGCGATAATTAGAGACTATCTGCTTTATATAAAGCTTAAAGGTAACTTTTGTGTCGCTGTGAGCGAATGTTCTACTGTTTAAAGCAAAAAAATTTAAGAAAGATAATATGCCCAAAATAACAAGTACTGTATCCAAACATAAGTCTTTTGCTGTGTTGCCATTACGCGACATTGTGGTGTTTCCGCAAATGATTGTACCGCTCTTTGTTGGTCGTGAAAAATCAGTGAAGGCTCTTGAGCATGTCATGCAAGGTGATAAGCAAGTTTTGTTGATGACACAAAAAACACCATCGGAAGATAATCCGATGAGTGATGATCTGCATACTGTTGGAACAATTGGAAATATTTTACAGCTTTTAAAATTACCTGATGGAACGGTGAAAGTTCTTGTCGAAGGTGGTGCGCGTCACGAAGTTAAAAAATATATGGATGACGGCGAGTATATGGAAGCCGAAGCATTTGAACTTAAAGAAGATAAAACCGTTTCTGATGAGTTGGAAGCTTTAGGCCGCGCTGTTGTGTCGCAGTTTGAACATTACGTGAAGCTGAATAAAAAAATCCCACCAGAGGTTTTGGTCTCGGTAAACCAGATTGATGAGCCAGATAAAATGGCCGATACAATCGCATCGCATCTGACATTGAAGATTGAGGAGAAGCAGGAGCTTTTAGAGTTGCGCACTGTCTCTGAACGTCTTGAGAAAATATACAGCTTCATGGAAGGGGAGATCGGTGTCCTTCAAGTTGAAAAGCGTGTGCGTAATCGTGTGAAGCGTCAGATGGAAAAGACGCAACGAGAGTATTACCTAAATGAACAAATGAAAGCGATCCAGAAAGAACTCAATGAAGGCGAAGATGGCCTTGATGAAATGGGCGAGTTGGAAAAGAAAATCGAAACGCTTAAGCTTTCAAAAGAGGCGAAAGAAAAAGCCAAAAATGAAATGAAAAAGCTTCGTCAGATGAGCCCGATGTCTGCCGAAGCAACAGTGGTGCGTAATTATCTAGATTGGATTGTGGCTCTACCGTGGAGTAAACGCGGTCGTGTGAAAAAAGATATTAAGGCGGCGCAAAAGGTTTTGGATGCGGATCATTATGGCCTAGAAAAAGTAAAAGAGCGCATTCTTGAGTATCTCGCGGTTCAACAACGTATGAACAAAGTGAAGGGGCCAATTCTTTGCTTGGTCGGTCCACCTGGTGTTGGTAAGACGTCACTCGGTCAATCTATTGCGCGTGCAACAAATCGTAAATTTGTGCGTATGTCTCTTGGTGGCGTGCGTGATGAAAGTGAAATTCGTGGACACCGCCGTACATATATTGGTGCGATGCCGGGTAAAATTATTCAAGGGATGAAAAAAGCAACCGTTTCCAATCCGCTCTTTTTGCTGGATGAAATTGATAAGATGGGGAATGACCATCGGGGTGACCCGAGCTCGGCGTTGTTAGAGGTTTTGGACCCCGAACAAAATACAACTTTTAATGATCACTATATGGAGATGGATTATGATCTATCTGATGTGATGTTTATTTGTACGGCGAATTCGCTTCGTATGTCTCAACCGCTTCTTGATCGTATGGAGATCATTCGTATCTCTGGTTACACAGAAGATGAAAAGCTTGAGATTGTTAAGCGTCATTTATTGAAAAAGCAAACAAAAGCAGCTGGACTAAAATCGAAAGAGTTTAGTATCAGCGATGCAGGGGTTCGTGATCTTATTCGTTATTATACGCGAGAAGCGGGGGTTCGTAATCTTGAACGCGAGATTGCAAACCTTTGCCGTAAATCGCTTAAAGAAATTTTAATGAGCAGCAAAGAAAAAATTACTATTACACCGCGCAATTTAGAAAAATATGCGGGTGTTAAAAAATATCGTTATGGCGAAGTTGATGAACAAGATCGTGTTGGCGTTGTCACTGGCTTGGCTTACACCGAATTTGGTGGTGATTTACTTTCCATCGAAGCTGTTACGATGCCAGGTAAAGACGGTAAAGTTACGATGACGGGTAATTTAAAAGACGTTATGAAAGAATCTATTCGTGTTTCAGAGATGCTTATTAAATCTCGCGCGGCGCAGTTTGGTATTGATTATGAAGAATTGAATGGAAAGGCGCTTCATTTACACGTGCCAGAAGGGGCAACACCAAAGGATGGTCCATCTGCTGGCGCAGCAATGACAACGGCAATTATTTCGTCTTTAACGGGCATTGAAATTCGTAAAGATATTGCGATGACGGGTGAGATCAATTTGCGTGGATACGTGACGGCTATTGGAGGACTTAAAGAAAAGCTTCTCGCTGCGCTTCGTGGCGGCATCAAAACGGTTCTTATTCCAAAAGATAATGAGAAAGATTTGGCTGATATCCCAGATAAGGTAAAAAAGAATCTAGAAATCATCCCTGTAAATACGATTGAAGAGGTGCTCGTAAACGCTCTTTTACGCATGCCAGAACCAATTTCAGAGGAAAAAAGTGAAAAAAATGCTCCAATTTCGCAAGAAACAGCGGAAAACAAGGGGAAAGACGTGATTCACCATTGAGTCTTTTAAAAAAAGGGCTTACAAATGATTCTATTGAAACATTAAGAACTCTAGGCCTAGAGCCATTTTCTTGAAGTTTTAGTGGTGATTTTGTAATCATTTTTATAAAATCATTTTTAAAATTTAAACTCTAACATAAGGGGACACTCCTATGAATAAAGCAGAACTTATTGAACACGTAGCAAACGAAACAGAAACTACAAAAGCAGACGCTCAACGCGCGGTTGAAGCAGTTTTTGATGGTATCACAGCAACTTTGAAAAAAGGTAATGCAGCACGTTTCGTTGGTTTTGGTACATTTTCTGTAGCAAAACGTGCAGCGACTACTGGTCGTAACCCACGCACAGGCGAGCCTATTAAAATTCCTGCGTCTAAAAACGCGAAGTTCAAAGCTGGTAAAGAGCTTAAAGAAGCAGTTAACAAGTAATCTTTATTACTTCGTAACTCTTTTAAAAATAGAGAATAAGGCTACGCAAGTTGTGTAGCCTTTTTTCTTATCTTTTACTTGCTTTTTATATTTAAGGTGGGTAAAAACACTCAATCTTCTGGGGGTGGTTAGCTCAGTTGGTAGAGCATCTCGTTTACACCGAGAGGGTCAGCGGTTCGAACCCGTTACCACCCACCATTTGATTTTCTTTAAGGCAGTAGAGCCTCATGACTAAAAAATCATCACCATCACATATTATATCACTCTTATTAAACGGTCTTTTTCTCCGTTGCCCAAAGTGTAATCAGGGACGCGTTTTAAGAGGTTATTTGACCAAGGCGGATAGTTGCTCTGAATGCGGAGAGAGTTATGAGGGGTTAAACGCCGATGATGGACCGGCTTGGTTTGTGATGATTTTTGTTGGAATTTTACTCGTTCCAGTTCTTATTACTCTAGGTATTACCGATGCGTTTCCAATGTGGGGGAATGTCGTTGCCATTACTGTTTTTACGACAGGTTTTACGCTCGCTTTATTGCCACCAACCAAAGGTATCTTTATCGCTATTCTTTGGTACATGAGGCAGCAAAAGTAGGGTGCTTGCTACCCCTGTGTTTGTTGCACAAGTGAGATAATATAGCTGTCATAGGCGTTATATTCACTCGTTGTTTCTCTTAAATTGATATCATATTGTTGTTCAGTCATTGTCTTTTCCTTTTGTTATGCTGAGTAACTTAAGTGCAAAAAACGGCGTGAATATTGCGGTATTGAGATCGTTTAAAGGCTTCTTTGTGATGATGTTGTTCACAGTATGTCTTTTTTAGGCTTGTGTGCTTTTGTTCGGCTGATAGTATCTTTTCTTTAAAACATATTAAGGAGAAGATTATGCTCGTAGGTGTACCGAAGGAAATCAAACCCCAAGAACATCGTGTTGGCCTTGTACCCTCATCCGTAAGGGAGTTTGTTGCACATGGACATGAAGTGATCGTTGAAACCAATTGTGGCGCAGGGATCAACTATACTGATGCTGATTATGAGCAGGCTGGCGCCAAGATTATCGGCACGGCAAAAGAAATTTTCGACCAAGCAGATATGATCATTAAGGTGAAAGAGCCCCAAGCGATTGAATGCGAAATGCTTCGTGAAGATCAAGTTCTTTTCACATATCTTCACCTTGCGGCAGATAAAGAGCAAACATTAGGTCTAATGAAATCTAAATGTATTGCGATTGCTTACGAAACAGTAACCGGTCCTAATGGGCGTGGTTTACCACTTCTTGCACCGATGTCGGAAATTGCTGGTCGCTTGTCTATTCAGGTTGGCGGGGCTTATCTTCTTAAACATCTTGGTGGCCGTGGTCGCCTTATCGGCGGCTCTCCTGGTGTTGAGGCAGCTAAGGTCGTTGTAATTGGTGGCGGTGTTTCAGGTTACCATGCTGCACAAATGGCTGTTGGTATGGGCGCAGATGTAACTATCCTTGAAAAAGGACACGATCAAATACGTGCTCTTGATGAGCATTTTGGAAATACAGCGCGTGTTATTCAATCATCGGAAGATTCTGTTGAGCGTTATGTTCTGGATGCGGATCTTGTTATTGGTGCCGTTTTGATTCCAGGCGCATCGGCTCCTAAATTGGTTACAAAAGACATGATTTCAAAAATGCGTCCGGGTTCCGTGGTGGTGGATATTGCTATTGACCAAGGGGGCTGTTTTGAAACGTCCAAAGCGACAACGCATAATGATCCAGTTTATACGGTTGATGATGTGATACATTATTGTGTGGCCAATATGCCAGGAGCAGTGCCGATGACATCTGCGCATGCGCTAAATAATGCGGTGTTGCCATATGCTTTACAACTTGCAGATAAGGGATGGAAAAAAGCTTTAGCTGAGAATTCGGCGCTTATGGAAGGACTTAATGTCTGTAAAGGTGAAGTAACATATAAATGCGTAGCAGAAGAGTTTGGGCTTGGCTTTACAGAGCCTGAAAAGCTCGCCGCTTAAGTAAATTACGTATAAATCCGAAAAAGCCTGCTTTTTAAGTGGAATTGCTACTTGACGGGACAGGCTTTCTTGGGTAAATATTCGCCAAGTTTTTTGCGCGGGTGTAGCTCAGTTGGTTAGAGCGCCGCCCTGTCACGGCGGAGGCCGCGAGTTCGAGTCTCGTCACTCGCGCCATTAACTTAAAATAAAAATTTCCCGCAAGCATTTTGGTGTTTAGCGGGTATTTTTTTGTCTAAATCCTTCATATTTAGTCATGTTGTTGTTTACTTAAACAGAACATCAGTTTATTTTCCTTTTCATGGCTTCAAACGACTTACTCATCAATTACCTTCCTATTCTGATTTTCATCGGTATCGCTGCTATTATGGCGTGTGCGATGCTTGCTATGTCTTATATGTCAGGAAAGCAAAAGCCTGATGTGAACAAGAATGCGGCTTATGAGTGTGGTTTTGACGCCTTTGATGATGCGCGCAGTAAATTCGACGTTCGTTTTTACCTTGTTGCGATTCTTTTTATTATTTTTGATTTGGAAATTGCCTTTCTCTTTCCATGGGCAGTATCCCTTGGTGAAATTGGCCTGTTTGGATTTTGGTCAATGATGGTGTTCCTTGGCGTGCTGACGATTGGCTTTATTTATGAATGGAATAAAGGAGCGCTTGATTGGGAGTAATAATCTAATCGCTTAAACGGAATAAAACATGTCACACGATCGTAAAAATATCATTGCGCCAGAGGCGCAGTTTCAAACAAAGCTTCCAATGCTTCCGCCAGCGGATCAACAAGACGTTGTTCCTGCCGCAATGAAGCAACAGCTTGATGATAAAGGGTTTATCTTAACATCTGCGGATGCCTTGTTTGATTGGGCGAGAACAGGGTCTCTATGGCCAATGACATTTGGTTTGGCCTGTTGCGCGGTGGAGATGATTCACTCATACATGAGCCGTTATGATCTCGATCGTTTTGGTATTATTCCACGTCCATCCCCACGGCAATCTGATGTAATGATTGTAGCGGGAACGCTGACGAACAAAATGGCACCTGCGTTGCGCCGTGTTTACGATCAAATGCCTGAACCACGTTGGGTGATTTCGATGGGGTCATGTGCGAATGGTGGCGGGTATTACCATTATTCCTATTCTGTGGTGCGTGGGTGTGATCGTATCGTTCCTGTTGATATTTATGTGCCAGGTTGTCCGCCGACTGCAGAAGCGCTTGTTTACGGGCTTTTACAACTTCAAAAGAAGATACAGCGTGAAGATACGCGCACGCGTATGTCGCGTTAATAAGAGGTTTGCATCAAATTATGTCACAATTAGAAGCTCTCAACGATCTAGCAGATCATATTTCCGAAGAATTAGGCGATGTTGTATCGCACTATGAATTTGAACGTGATGAATTGGTTCTTCACGTTAATCCTGCGGAAATTTGTTCTGTCCTTCAATTCCTTAAAAGCGATTCTGAATGTGAGTTCACACAGTTGATAAGCGTTTGTGGCGCAGACTATCCTGAACGTGCGCCACGCTTTGATATTATTTACAACCTTCTTTCCATGACACATAATCAACGTGTGCGCATCAAGTTGGCTGTCGAAGAAGGACAATTTATTCCAACAGCGTCAAAGATTTTCTCAACAGCGGGTTGGTTTGAACGTGAGACGTGGGACATGTACGGGATCTATTTTGATGGGCATGAAGACCTTCGCCGTATTTTAACCGATTATGGCTTTAACGGTCACCCTTTACGTAAAGACTTTCCATTAAGCGGCCATGTTGAGCTGCGTTATGATGAAGATGAAAAACGGGTTGTTTATGAACCTGTTCAGTTGACGCAAGATTATCGTAACTTTGATAGTGTATCCCCATGGGAAGGAATTACAGATATTCAACTTCCTGGTGATGAAAAAGGCACTGTTCCAAAACATGGCTGGGAGCCAACAGATAAGACTGTTGGGGGAGCAAAGTAATGATTGATGCAGCGAAAATAGAAGAAACACTAGACGTTTCATCGCAGACACAGATTAAGCCAATGACAATGAACTTTGGCCCACAGCATCCTGCGGCGCACGGTGTGCTTCGTTTGGTTTTAGAGATGGAGGGAGAAATTGTTGAACGTTCTGACGCACATATTGGTCTTCTTCACCGTGGTACAGAAAAGTTAATTGAACATAAAACATATACGCAAGCTTTACCGTATTTTGATCGCCTTGATTATGTCGCGCCGATGAATCAAGAGCACGCATTCGCACTTGCTGTAGAGAAGCTTCTTGGGATTACGCCACCTAAGCGTGCGCAGTACATACGTGTTCTTTTCTCAGAATTAGGCCGTATTTTAAACCATGTTTTGAATATTACGACGTTTGCCCTTGATGTTGGTGCGATTACGCCAGCGCTTTGGGGCTTTGAAGAGCGTGAGAAAGGCATGGAATTTTACGAGCGCGTTTGTGGCGCGCGCCTTCATGCAAACTATTTCCGTCCTGGTGGTGTTGCGCAAGACCTTCCTGCAGGTCTTATCGAAGATATGTTGGAGTGGACAGACACATTCCCTAAAATCCTTGGCGATCTTGAAGGGCTTTTAACAGATAATCGTATCTTTAAACAGCGTACTGTGGATATTGGTATAGCAACAAAAGAAGAGGCGCTAGATTGGGGTTTTACTGGCCCAATGCTTCGTGGTTCTGGCGTTGCTTGGGATTTGCGTAAATCTCAACCATATGATGTATATGATGAGATGGAATTTGATATTCCTGTGGGTCATACTGGCGATTGTTATGCGCGTTATTTAGTACGTGTTGCAGAGATGTACGAGTCAGTGAAAATTATGAAGCAATGCTTAAGAAATATGCCAGAAGGCCCTGTTAAATCTGATGATTATAAGGTTAGCCCGCCGCCGCGCGCCGAGATGAAAGATTCTATGGAAGCGCTTATTCATCACTTTAAACTTTTCACTGAAGGTTTTCACGTTCCTGAAGGCGAGACTTACACAGCTGTCGAGGCACCAAAAGGTGAGTTTGGCGTGTATTTAGTAGCTGATGGTACAAATAAGCCGCATCGCTGTTATATCCGTGCTCCAGGCTTTGCACATTTGCAAGCGCTCGATTTTATGAGTAAAGGGCACATGCTGGCTGATTTGGTTTCCAATATCGGTTCAATGGATGTTGTGTTTGGGGAAATTGATAGATAATGAGCATTCCAGGTCAGGAGAGCCTTCGCGGTGAAAAACTGATTTCTTTGCAAGTTTTGCGCGGGTTTGCTGCCTTTTTGATTGTTCTGTTTCATGCAATCCATGATGTAAATAGCTTATATGCGCTTGAAAAAGGAGCGCTTCTTCCTAATCCAACGGCTTTGATTTACGGTATTGATCTCTTTTTTGTCATTAGTGGTTTTATCATGGTTTATACGGCCTATGGTAAAACGGGCGTTACGCAAGCGAAGGGCTTTTTACTAAGGCGTATTATTCGCGTTGTGCCGCTCTATTGGTTTTTTACGTTTGTTTTATTATTTGCCTTTACGGTGATGCCGCTCATCATTGATAATTTAAGCTTTAGTCCAGAAGAATTTATTAAATCACTGCTATTTATTCCGTATCGCGATTCTGTCGGTGGGTTCTATCCGTTCCTTAAGATTGGCTGGACGTTGAATTATGAGATGTATTTCTACGGCGTTTTTGCCCTTTGTATGTTGTTGCCAATTCGCTTTTTTATGCCGGCTTTATCAGTTTTCTTTTTAGTAACGCTTTTTGCCAAGAGCTATGTGTTGCCTGAAGGTATTATCCGCGAATTTTATGGCAATATGATTATATTGAATTTTTTAGTTGGGGCATGGATTGGCTATATTTATAAGAAGGGCTGGCGCTTGCCGTCAAAGGCTGTTTTTCTTGGTTTTGCCTTTGTATTCATATCTTTTATTTGGAGTGCTTACGCACAAGAATTTCAAGAAAAAACAGGTGTTTGGTTTCCACGTCGGGAATTGTCTTGGTTGAGTGTCGCATTACTTGTTTTGCCAAAGGGTGTGAGTAATATTAAATTTCCTAAATGGTCTATCTTTATTGGTGATTCGTCCTATTCGCTGTATTTGGCTCATTCATTCGCGATAGGGGCTTTAATTGCCGTGATTAGTGTTTCTGGTATTGCCTCGATCCTCTCTCCATGGCTGGTTTTTGTGTTGTGTATTGTTGTAGCAATAATTGCTGGAAGCTTGTCGTATTTATTGATAGAAAAACCTTTGTTAAGCGCATCAAAACGTTTAATCTCTAGCCGAAAATAAGAATAAGAATAAAAATATGAAAAAATCTGACGCTATTAACGCTTCCTTCCAACCTGATAGTTTTGTGTTCGCAGACACGAAAGCCGTTGAAGAAATTATTGCACGTTATCCCGAAGGGCGCGATCACAGCGCTATTATGCCATTACTTGATTTAGCACAAGTTCAAATCGGTAAAGAGGGGCCTTTTGGAGATTTTCCAACGGGCGGTGGGTGGATTACGCGCGCGGCAATGGATAAGGTCGCCGAAATTTGTAAGGTAGCGCCGATTAAGGTGTATGAGGTCGCAACGTTCTATTCAATGTATAATTTGGAACCTGTTGGAAAATACTTAGTTCAAATTTGTACGACGACGCCGTGTTGGCTCTGCAATTCTGACGCTGTGGTTAAAGCATGCCAAGATCATTTAGGGATTGGTATTGGTGAAACAACCGAAGACGGATATTTCACATTGATGGAAGTGGAATGTCTGGGTGCGTGTACAAATGCTCCAATGATTCAAATGAATGATCTATTCTATGAAGACTTAACGTATGACAGCATGATTGAAGTTCTTAAATCTCTTCAAAAAGATGAAATACCTCCGCATGGACCGCAAAATGGTCGTCGCGCGGCAATGGCTTTGACTGGGCCGACGAGCCTCCAAGAGCAAGCTAAAAAAGCGGGGGCTTTGTAATATAATGCTTCAAGATAAAGATAGAATGTTCACAAATCTTTATGGGTTTGAACCGTTTAATTTAGACGCGGCGAAAAAACGTGGTGATTGGCGTGATACAAAAGAGATCATGGCCAAAGGGCGTGACTGGATCATCGAGGAGATGAAAACATCAGGTCTTCGTGGTCGTGGTGGCGCAGGTTTTCCAACGGGGCTTAAATGGTCTTTCATGCCAAAAGAAGTGACGGATCGTCCGCATTATCTTGTGATCAATGCTGATGAATCTGAACCAGGTACATGTAAAGACCGTGAGATAATGCGTCATGACCCTCATAAATTGGTTGAAGGTGCGCTGTTAGCGAGCTTTGCGATGCAATCCCATCATGCATTTATTTACATTCGTGGTGAGTTTGTGCATGAAGGAACAGAGCTTGTCCGTGCGATTGAAGAGGCACGCGAAGCAGGTCTGATCGGTAAAAACGCCTGTGGTTCTGGTTGGGATTTTGATATTACATTGCACCGTGGTGCGGGTGCATATATTTGTGGTGAAGAAACCGCCCTTTTAGAATCGCTTGAAGGCAAAAAGGGGCAACCTCGTAATAAACCGCCATTCCCTGCTATGGCGGGTCTTTATTCTTGCCCAACAACAATTAACAATGTTGAAACGATTGCGGCGGTACCTGAAATTCTTAAACGTGGTGGTGAGTGGTTTTCTAAACTCGGTAAGGATGAGAAAAATTCTGGTACAAAACTGTTCTGTATTTCTGGTCACGTGAATAGCCCATGCGTTGTTGAAGAAGAGATGGGGATTCGTATGAAGGATCTCATTGAAACACATGCTGGCGGTGTCCGTGGGGGCTGGGATAATTTGAAAGCTGTTATTCCTGGCGGGTCATCATGTCCGCTCCTTCCTGCTGAAATCTGCGATACAGTCCTGATGGATTTTGATTCCTTACGTGAAGTAAATAGTGGTTTGGGAACTGCTGGTTTGATAGTGATGGATAAATCGACAGATATTATCTATGCGATTGCGAGGCTTTCAAAGTTCTATATGCATGAAAGCTGTGGTCAATGTACGCCGTGCCGTGAAGGAACGGGATGGATGTGGCGTGTCATGACGCGTTTGGTTAAGGGTGACGCAACGCTTGATGAGATTGATATGCTCCTCGATATTACAAAAGAAGTCGAAGGGCACACAATCTGTGCTCTTGGTGATGCAGCCGCATGGCCTATCCAAGGGTTAATGCGTCATTTCCGTGATGAGGTTGAAGAACGTATTTTGGCCTATCGTAAGATCGCAAAGGCGGCATAATGAAAAAATATAAAATATGCAAACTTCGCTCTTTGCATGTATTCAGTTTTTTTAATTGCTTCTAATTTAGATTGGTTTTTACAAGCGCGGCCATGATTAAACGGATCGTAGACATAGCGCCTTAAGCTTGAGCAGAAAAAGCGCATAAAAGAGCTTAAAGGTAATTAACCAGCTTTTTTCATCTGATTAACACCGAAATACTCTGCGGCGTTTTGGAAGAGGGCGAGACCATCGGCTTCCTCAGGGAGAACCTGTCCATTACGACGTGCTGCATCTTTAAGGTTCGCATAATCATCACGCTGCCATGTGAACATACCGCGTTCTGGGTGGGGCATAAGAACAAGAACGCGCCCTGATTCATCAGTAATACCAGCGATATCATCTGTTGAGCCGTTTGGGTTAAACGGGAATTCACCATTTGCTGGTTTGCCGTCTTTAAGGTATTTCAGCGCAATTTGATTGTTATCTTGTAGCATTTTTAGTGTGCTGTCATCCATCATGAAGCGGCCTTCGCCGTGCGCCACAGGGACATGAAGGCTTGAAAGCCCCTGAAGCCATGGAGAATTAGAGTTTTCAACGCCAAGATCAACCCAGCGGCACTGATAACGGGCGCTTGCATTGTGTGTTACGGCAACTTGACGCGCGCCGTATTCACCATCACACGCTGGCGCTAAACCAAGGTTTACAACAATTTGGCAGCCGTTACAGATACCAATCGTTAGAGTGTCACGAGCAACAAAATCCTTAAGAGCATCGCCGAGTGTGAGGCGCATCTTTTGTGCAAAAGCGTTACCTGACCCTGTGTCGTCACCGTATGAAAAACCACCTGGAACAGATAATGCCTGAATGTCTTTGAGCTCATTAGGGTTTTCTGCGAGATCGTTAATGTGGCGAATGCTTGCATCAAAGCCCGCGCGCTCAAAACCAAGCGCTGTTTCTTCTTCACTGTTGATACCGTATCCAGCAATAATGAGAGCCTTTGCAGTCATATTAGTAATCTCCTAAAGTGGCCTTGTAGGCATGATCTAGTTTATCAATATCAGCCTGTACTTCATTGATAATAATAGAGTTATTATCGGTAACTGTTCCGATATTCGTGACGTGCGGGTAATCACCCATGATGGTTTCGAATGCTTCTTTGTCATTTGGTGCTACTGTCACGATGATACGCCCCTGGCTCTCTGAGAAAAGGAGCTTATCAAGGCGAAGATCGCTTTCAATGTGGATATCTAAGCCACACTGACCTGCAATAGCTTTTTTGGCTAGGGCAACACCAAGTCCGCCGAAGCTAACGGGTATGGCCGAAGCACAAAGCTGCTGCTTGTTGGCTTTTGATAGGGCTTGATAAAGCGTGTAGTTAAGCGCTGTATCTGTCACAGGAACATTGTTACCAAGAACGCCGCGATGGTCGTAATATTCAGAGGCACCAAGCTCATCTTTGGTTTCACCAAGGATATAAACAAAATCACCAGCCGCTTTTGGATCAATAGATACGGCGTGCGCTGTATCTTCCATGACACCAATTCCTGAAACGAGGAGTGTTGGCGGAACAGAGATTGTTACAGGGTTATTATCCGCATCATATCCCCGGAAATCGTTGAACATGCTGTCTTTACCAGAGATGAACGGCGTTCTGTAATGAACGGCCATCTCGTAAATTGCTTCCATGGCACGCTTAAGTTGACCTAAACGCTCAGGCTCATCAGATGAACACCAGCAAATATTATCCAGAAGGGCGAGGTGATCAATATCGCCGCCGGCTGCAATTGCTGCGCGAACAGAGCTATCAAGTGCTGCCATGGCCATATCACGCGTATCAATGTCTGAATAACGCGGCGCTAATCCTTGTGAGAGAACAGCGGCATGTTTGCTTTCTAAAACAGGACGACTGACTGTTGCCTCTGTGAATACACGGCCTTTACCTTGCACAGGGCCAAGAACCGCAGATCCTTGAACGTTGTGGTCATATTGCGCCGCGACGAATTCTTTTGAGCAGATGTTCAGGCGACCCATCATATCAATGAGTGTTTGTGCGTAATCTTCTGGCTCAGTTAAATCAGGTTCGGTTTCGCCGCCACGCGTAAATGTTGTTGTTAATGGTGTTTCTGGAATGCCGTCATGAAGGAACTCCATCGTGATATTCATGGCGGTTTCATCATGCCATGTCAGGACAGCACGACCAGAATCATTAAATTCACCGATATCCCAAGACTCTACACCGCGTTTTTCAAGTATGCTCTGAATTTGAGCAACGTTTTCTGGCGGAACGGCCATTGTCATGCGCTCTTGAGATTCTGATATCCAAATCTCCCAAGGCTGCATGCCAGGATATTTAAGGGGTACTTTATCAATCGCGAGTTTAAAGCCGCCACAACCTTCAGCCATTTCACATACTGATGATGATAAGCCGCCTGCGCCGTTATCTGTAATGGCGCTATAAAGACCGAGGTCACGGACTTCTTTAACAATAGCGTCCATAAATTTCTTTTGCGTAATAGGATCGCCGATTTGTACGGCAGTAGCAGGAGATCCTTCATCAAGGGCAACTGATGAGAAGGTCGCGCCGTGAATACCGTCACGTCCAACTTTCCCGCCGATCATAAGAATACGATCGCCATTTTGTGAGGATTTAATATGTGATGGCTTGCCGTTAATCTCACGCGGGATCACACCAACGGTGCCTGCAAAGACGAGCGGTTTACCAACATAGCGGTCATCAAAATACATGAAGCCTTGAGGAGTTGGAATACCAGATTGGTTTCCGCCGCTCTCAACGCCTGCCACAACACCCTTCATAATAGTGTTTGGCGAAAGCGTGGGGTTCATTTTGTTTTTACCGCGATAATATTCGAGGTCTTTACGTGGATCGGCAAGACAGAAGCCATAACGGTTGAGTGCAGGTTTTGCCCCTTGGCCAAAGCCAAGACAGTCACGGTTTACACCAACAATCCCCGTAATCGCGCCGCCAAATGGGTCAAGCGCAGAAGGGGAGTTATGAGTTTCGACTTTATCTGTGATCATCCAGTTATCATCAAAGATGATACCACCAGAATTATCGCTAAATACTGAAATACAGAAATCTTCTGAGCCTCGCGCTTCGCGAATCTCGGAAGTCGCACGTTTAATGTAATGTTTATAAAGCCCATCTTTGATTTCATCGATCGGTGATGCAAAAATTGTGTGCTTACAATGCTCCGACCAAGTTTGAGCGAGTGTTTCAAGCTCTACGTCCGTTGCTGGACGTCCTTCAGATTTAAAGTATTCTTGAACGGCCTGCATATACAAAAGTGACATACCAAGAGGACCGCGGCGCGATCCATCTTCATTGGCAATGCCTTCTTTACCTATGGTGATAAGCTCTTCATCGCTTACGTTAAGATCAACGGGATCGATAGCTGCACCTTTATTGTCTAAAACAACGCGTGGAATAATGGCATTCATACCGCCATCAGTTACGAATTGCTCTTTATTCTTATTCGAAGCGCTTTGAATAAGTGGGTTATGAATTGTTGCCGCTAATTCTTTAACATCGCTTTCGTTAAGAGCTCCCTTAATGAGTACAACTTGAGAGCTATAGAGCGTTTTGTCGCGCCCTAGTGTGAGTGCTGTTAGCTCACTTGCTGTATGACCAATGTTATCTGTAACACCTGGCAAGAATCCTATTTCCAAAGCCCAGTCAAAATCACCAGCTGTTTCTATGTAATCATTGGCTGGTGCTTGCCCTTTTTCAAGAACAAAGGCTTTTTGAGTGACAGGGTTTGTAAAGGATTTGAGACAGTCTTTAAGGCTTTGTCCGTCCTTAATTCCTTCCTCAATCGTGTACACATCAACAATACGAATTTGATCGATGTTCTTGCCTGTTTTTCTGAACTGATCCTCTAGCGTTTTGGCGCGGCCATCTTCGCTTAAGGTGAATACTTCTATGCGCTGAACCATGAGTGCTTTTTACAGGTGAAAAGCCGCAGATACAAAGGAAATTTTTAAGAATTTTTACAATATCCCAAAATCTATGCAAGTATTTTGAAAATCTGTAAAAAATTCGCAAATTTATTCTGTATTTATCGTGTATTGCCCCTTGCTTTTAGGAGAGGCTTTAGGCAATTTTAGGTCGTTATAACATTTGAGTCATATTTTAATCATGCCAAAACTTACTATTGATAATCAGGAAATCGAAGTCGAAGCGGGGACGTCTATTATTCAGGCGGCTGACCAGCTTGGCGTAGAGATCCCTCGGTTCTGCTATCATGACCGTTTGAGTGTTCCTGCGAACTGCCGTATGTGCCTTGTTGAAGTTGAAGGTGGGCCGCCAAAGCCTGTGGCTTCTTGTGCGATGGCTTGTGGTGAAGGCATGGTTGTAAAGACACAAAGTGAGATGGTTAAAAAGGCGCGTAAAGGCGTGATGGAGATGATGCTCATCAATCACCCACTTGATTGTCCTATATGTGACCAAGGCGGTGAGTGTGATTTACAAGATGAAGCTGTTGCCTACGGATATGATCGTTCACGATATCGTGAAAATAAGCGCGCGGTAAAAGATAAACCGTTCGGCCCATTGATTAAGACAATTATGACACGTTGTATTAACTGCACACGTTGTGTTCGTTTTGGTGAGGAAATTGCTGGTATTGATAGCATGGGGCAACTTAACCGTGGTGAAGATGCAGAGATTGGGACATTTATTGCCAAGGCGATTGATACAGAGATGTCAGGCAATATGATTGATATTTGTCCTGTTGGCGCTTTGACATCTAAGCCTTATGCATTTAAGGCACGCTCTTGGGAACTGACAAAAACGGATAGTGTTGATGTGCATGATGCGCTGGGCTCAAATATTCGTGTTGATAGCCGTGATGGTGAAGTTTTGCGTGTTTTACCGCGTGTAAATGAAGATATTAATGCGGAATGGATCGATGACCGTACACGCTTTGCTTATGATGGTTTGGCAAAAAACCGCCTTGATAAGCCTTATATAAAAGACGAAGAGACTAAAAAATTACGTCCTGCCGAATGGCCAGAAGCGCTTGCTTACCTATCAGAGAAACTAAAAACATTTAAATCAGATAACATGGCCGCGTTAGCAGGAGATCTTTGTGATGCAGAAAGTATGTTTGCACTTAAAGAGCTTATGGGATCTTTAGGTGTTGAGAATCTTGAATGCCGTGTTGATGGCGCGCAGTTTGATGTATCTAATAAAGCAGGTTATCGTTTTAACTCAACTATCGCTGGTATTGATGAAGCAGATTCTATTCTTCTTATTGGTGTAAACCCACGTCACGAAGGGGCTGTTTTAAATGCCCGTATCCGTAAGGCACATTTGGAGCGTAATGTTCCTATCTCTGTAATTGGTGAAGAAGCAGATCTTGCTTATCCGTATGCTCATGTTGGAACGTCGCCAAAAGATATTGAAAAGCTTGTCAAAACACATAAAGGGAAAGTTCAATTTGAACGCCCAATGATTATTGTCGGTTCTGGTGTTTTTCAACGTGAAGATGGTATGGCGCTTCACGCAATGCTTCATGATGCGGCTGAAAAACTGGGTTGTGTTAAAGAGGGATGGAACGGCTTTAATGTTCTTCATCATGCGGCGAGCCGTATGGCAGCCCTTGAAATGGATTTCACGCTGATTAAACCATTTGATTTGAACAAGATGGGATTTGTTTATCTTCTTGGCGTTGATAATGAAGCAACGCTTTCAAATATTCACCCGCATGCGTTTGTTGTGTATCAGGGGCATCATGGTGACGCTGGAGCGCATCGCGCAGATCTAATTTTACCAGGCGCGGCGTACACAGAAAAAAGTGGTCTTTATATGAATACAGAAGGGCGTGTACAAAATGGCCGTCAAGCTGTTGATCCTGTTGGTGAGGCGCGTGAAGATTGGAAGATTTTACGCGCGGTATCTGAAGAGGGCGGGCAGCCTTTACAATATAATAATCTTACGCAGTTGCGTGCGAAGCTTGCCGCTACTTATCCGGCATTTGGTGAGGTTGGTGAAATTGCTTCGGTAGAGTGGGGCGCTTTTGGTGATGCCAAAGGCAAGGCTAATGATACGCCGTTTGAAAACCCTATTGATAATTTCTATGAAACGAATGTGATTACGAAATCATCAAAAACGATGATGCAATGTACTGCGGAATTTGTGAATTCCGAAGAAACGCTCGCGGAGGCAGCAGAATAATGACAGAAAAGAAAACAACATTAGAACAAGTTCAAGAGTTTCATGAAACGTACGGACTGCCTGTAGAAGATGAGCAAACAACAGGCTCTGAAAAAACAAAAGAACTCCGTATCAATCTTCTTCAAGAGGAATTGGATGAGCTTAAAGAAGCTTTAGAAAATGATGATTATGTTGAGACGCTGGATGCGTTGATTGATCTTCAATATGTTCTTGATGGCGCGTTTTTGTCATTTGGTATTCATGGTGTGAAGATGGCAGCATTTGAAGAGGTGCATCGTTCTAATATGTCTAAGCTTGGCGAAGATGGTAAACCAATCCGTCGTGAAAGTGATGGTAAGGTAATGAAAGGCCCTAACTACTTTAAGCCTAATATGGTTCAATTTATTAAAGATAAGAAGAAAGCTGCCTAAGTAATGCTTGAAACAATTAGCACATATCTCGCAACTCCTTTTATGACGGTTTATGGCTTGCCACTTATCTTCATGGTGGTCCACATGGCTATTTTACTTGGCGTTATTTTGCTCGGTGTTGCTTACTATACTTATTTTGAGCGTAAAGTTCTGGGCGCGATGCAAATGCGTCAGGGACCTATGACTGTTGGGCCTTTTGGTTTGTTACAACCGATCGCTGATGGTATTAAGCTTTTGTCAAAAGAAACGATTGTGCCAACGCAATCAAATGGGCCTGTCTTTATTATTGCACCAATGCTGCTTTTTACGCTCGCTATTGTGGCATGGGCGGCTATTCCGGTGAATGCGAAGTGGGTGCTAGCGGACATCAATGTTGGAATCTTGTACTTGTTCGCAATTTCATCGATGGGTGTTTACGGCGTGATTATGGCGGGTTGGGCGTCTAACTCTAAATACGCGTTCCTTGGTGGACTTCGTTCTGCATCGCAAATGGTGTCATATGAAGTATCCATGGGGCTTGTGATTGTTTGTGTGCTTGTTTCTGTGGGTTCATTAAACCTAACAGAAATCGTTGTAGCAGAGCGCCCGTGGTGGGT
>PANS01000008.1 GCA_002708415.1 Micavibrio sp.
ATAATCAAGATAGTGCTTTAGACACAAAAGCGGATGAAAAAGTGGATACTTCTTCAGATGTAAATGTCGATGATAAAAAATTAACCAAGAAAAAATCTGCTAAAACGGCCGCTAAGAAATCTAAAAAGACTGATGATAAAGTGGTAGAGACAAAATCTGCAGAAAAGGCTGAGGAAAAGACAGCGAAGAAAAAGCAGGCACCAAAGGTCAAAAAGAAAGAAAAGACACCAAAACCATCAAATGATGTTAAACCGTCTGCTTCTGCGCTGGAGCGTGATGCTTCGGAATATGAGACGGTGAATGCTGCGCCAACGAAAAAGAAAAAAGGTTGGTGGAATCGACTTGTCGATTAAGCTGTTCTTATATTTTTACTAATCATTTGAAAAAAAGACCAGTTTTCTGGTCTTTTTTATTGAATAGATAAAATTGTAGATAAAATTTAATTAGATTTAATGTTTTTTATTTAACATAAGATATAAGATAATTTTTTATCAAAAGTCTTCGTGATACGTAGAACATGTTGGAAGCAAACAGATATCGAGAGGTTTTTTCGTTCATTTTTCGTCAGGGTTTTTGCATGCCCCGCAAATCTCGCCACAGACCTGATATTAGTTAGATGAATGAATACGTCCCTTGGCTGCCGAGTGCATACTCGGTGGCCAATTTTTTGTGGTAATTTTATCGTGGGTGCTTACAATGCTCTATCTGAATAAAAAAGGTGAAAGCGCATTATGACACGTATTCTATTCGCAGGATTATTTCTTTTAATTTCTTTTATGCCGATTTCTGTTCTTGCCGAAGAAAAGAAAGAGCAAGCGCATGAGGAAACGCCAGTATCACAATGGATTGATGCGGAAAATGCACTGATAGAACCTTTATCGAAGACAGATCAGCAAACTTTTTTTATTTTGAGAAATAAGCATAGTGTTATTCGTACATTACGTGTCGTGCGCGATGATATTAAATCAGCTGTGACGTTGTGTGCAAAAGAAAATGAGTCATTAAATGAAGAGATAAAAACAAGGTTTTCAGATTGGGAAAATGCGGTGCTTCCTATTTTGAAAGAGGCGGATATATTTTTGAAAAAAGAAATTGATGAGCAAGTAGTGGTTACTCCATCGGACGCACGCAAAGTTTTAAAATTGAATGATAAGGCTTATAAATACAGCCAGTCAAAAATTAAAAAACAACCAATTAGTGACGAAAAAAGCTGTAAAAATTTGATCAAGAGTATGGATAAGACAGAGGATGAGCTCATTTCTTTGTTACAAACAATGTTGCTTCCTGAAGACGTTGTGCGCAAGCGTCTCGAAGAGGAAAAAGCTGGAGCGGCTTCTCAATAATTCTAATTTAGAAGAGTATTTATTATGAAAATTCTACAAGTTATGGCTGGTGATGATAATGGTGGAGCTGAAACATTCTTTTTGGATGCGATAAAGGCGGTGGCTGAAACTGAGCATATGCAAAGTGTCATTACGCGCGCCAATAATGATTATAAAGTAGATCAAATTAAACAGCGTAATATTCCTTTAAAAGAGGCTGTATTTTCTAATTTTTTTAGATATCCAACACAAAAAAT
Organism: Micavibrio sp.; assembly: GCA_002708415.1. Lineage (GTDB taxonomy): Bacteria > Pseudomonadota > Alphaproteobacteria > Micavibrionales > Micavibrionaceae. The sequence goes on from PANS01000008.1 coordinate 1,580, forward strand.
AATTAAAAATACGATAGAGGAGTTTAAGCCAGACATTGTTCACCATTATATGGGTCGAGCTGGTAGCTATGCTGTGCCAGGTATTCATGTGAATATAGGGTGGTATGGTGGTTACTATAATCCAGAACGCTTCAAACATTGTAATCATCATGTTGCGGTAACACAGGATATTGCTGATCACATAGTAAAACAGGGAGTTCGTGAAGAAAATGTCCATGTTTTGCATATTTATGCTGAGTTTAAAAAGGCACAACCATTAAATCGTGCAGAATTTGATACGCCTGATAATGTTCCTGTCTTATTGTCCTTGTCGCGACTCCACACCAAAAAAGGGCTTGATGTTTTGTTGAATGCTATGATGCAATTACCAGAGGCATATTTGTGGATTGCTGGATCTGGACCGTTAGAAAGAGAGTTAAAGCAGCAAACAAAAAGCTTAAATATTGAAAATAGAGTGCGTTTTTTGGGGTGGCGAAATGACCGTGAAGCGCTACTAGAAACTTGTGATATCTGTGTTTTTCCTTCACGGTATGAGCCCTTTGGAGCGGTAGTGATTGAGGCATGGGCAACAGAAAAACCACTCGTGACTGCTAAAGCTGCTGGACCCAAAGCGTATGTTCAAAATGAAGAGAATGGTTTGATTGTCGAAATTGATGATGTTGATGCACTGGCTCATGCCATACGACGCGTTATTGATGATAAAGAGTTAAGGGAAAATATTATAAAAAATGGTAAAAAAGACTATGATGAAAATTTTACTAAAGAAGTTTTCAAAAGAAATGTTATAGAGCTTTATAACCGTATTCTTTGAAATCCATTAGCTGCGGCGTAAGCGGTGCAGTTGATAAACAATCAATCCAATTAAAATAAATGCGCCCGCCTGATGCAACGCAGCTAAAGGTATTGTGACCATTGAAAGAAGTGTGGCTATACCCAGTCCGATTTGTAGGAACATCATACCCGCAAGGCCAAAACTTTTAACGCGGTAGGCGAAGCTGAAAACAAAGATAGCTGTTACGATTGCAATCCAACGATGTGTGAACTGAACGGACACAGGCTCTGTAAGAATGCTCATAAAGCTTGTAAGTTCACTTGGAATCCATTGGCTCCCCATCATTGGCCAAGTGTTGTAAACAAGTCCTGCATCAAGACCGGCAACGAACGCGCCCCAGATAAGTGTTATAAAAACTAGAATTAAAGCAATCCAGCCATGACGTTTTTGGCAGAACGTACCATTCATTGCTTTGTTTCCACGAAAATCCAAAGCGAGCCATAGAATATAGATAAAGATGATAGCGGCTAACCCCAAATGGGCAGCAAGACGAAAATGGCTGACAGAAGGGCGGTCAACAAGGCCGCTCTTTACCATGTACCATCCCATAATCCCTTGTGATGCGCCGAGCAGTAAACCGATGAACAGTTTTATTTTGAAACCTTCCAGAATTTTATTTGTGATCAGAAAGAAGAAAAATGGTAGAGCATATACAAGCCCAATTAGCCGTCCCCAAAGTCTATGAAACCATTCCCAAAAGAAGATGTTTTTGAATTCTTCAATATTCATACCAATATTTTTTTTCTGATATTCAGGGGTGGCCTGATAAAGATCAAAGACGCGCTGCCACTCTTCTTGGCTTAATGGTGGAAGGCTACCAATAAGAGGGCGCCATTCAACCATGGACAGGCCGCTTTCTGTTAAACGCGTGATGGCACCGATGATCGCCATGGAAAAAACCATGAAAGCAGTGATAAATAGCCAATTTGATAGTATTTTGCGGTGATCTTTGATTGTTTCAGCCATTGACAAACCCTCTTTATATGAGCATTTATAGGCGCGTTATGAGTGAAAAAGAACAAAATAATTTTAAAACAGACGTAATCATCATCGGTGCAGGGCCTGTAGGGCTTTTTGCGGTATTTGAACTTGGGCTTTTGGATATGAAAGCACACCTCATCGATATTCTTGATCGGCCTGGTGGGCAGTGCGCTGAGCTTTATCCAGAAAAGCCAATTTATGACATTCCAGGCTTTCCTGTTATTACCGGGCAAGAGCTGACAGATAATTTGATGGCGCAGATCGAGCCATTCTCACCGACATTCCATCTTAATCAAATGGCTACAGAACTTAAGAAGCTTGATAATGGTAATTGGGAAATTAAGACGGATGATGATGTAACTATCGAGGCACCTGTTGTTGTGATCGCTGCGGGGGGCGGATCGTTTATGCCGAAGAAACCAAATATTCCAAATTTAGAAGAATATGAAGGTAAGTCTGTATTTTATGCTGTACGCCGTATGGAACAATTTGAAGGAAAGAACATTCTTATTGCTGGCGGCGGTGATTCTGCGTTGGACTGGACGCTGAACCTGCAACCAAAAGCATCAAAAATGGCATTGATGCATCGCCGTGATGATTTTCGCGCCGCGCCAGATAGTGTGTCAAAAATGCGTACACTCGTCGCAGAAAATAAAATGGAACTTCATATTGCCAATATCACAGAACTTCATGGTGCAGATGGGCAGTTAGAGGCGGTTACTGTAACGCCGAAAGGCGAAGAACCCTATAAGATTGAGTGCGATACATTACTGGCTTTTTATGGTCTGACGATGAAGCTTGGCCCGATTGCAGATTTTGGTCTTAATTTACACGAAAATCTTATTCCTGTTGATACAGAGAAATTTGAGACAAGTACGCAAGGGATTTTTTCTATCGGTGATATTAACACCTATCCTGGTAAATTAAAGCTTATTCTTTCAGGTTTTCATGAGAGCGCACTTATGTCACAAGAGGCTTTCCGTATCGTTTATCCAGATAAGAAACTGCGTTTTCAGTACACAACTTCCTCTACAAACTTGCAGGAAAAACTTGGCGTGAATGAAAAAGCTGCTTAAGGTTTTTTCTATGCCTTATTTTAATACGATAGATTGTGTGATTTCCGCTTATCGCTTGATATGGCGTGAGCGTGCGTATTTGTTGAAGTTGGCTGCGATTCCATTATTCATTAAATTTTCTTTCTATATGATTGCGACCATGTACGGCGAAGAAGGTAATGTCATTCGTTTGAGCGTGTTTATGGTTCCAGCATATTTTGCTGAAGGGTGGATGCTTTGTCATTTCATTCGCTTGATTAGCAATGGTCAGCGCTGGCCATATCAAATGACAGGTGATGATGCTGAAGATTTAAGGGTCGTTAAAAGACGCGCGAAACCGCTTCTTGCTGGCGTGGTGAGTTTTGTCCTGATTAACCTTTTTATTGCTCTTTATTTCACTATTTTTAAGTACTTTACACCGCCAGAAATGATGAATGGCGGCGACATTAAACCAGAAGATATTTCCAAAGGAACGGCTATTACTATTATATTTTTGTTTGCTCTGATGGTTGCTGGATTTAAGCTCGTTTGGCTTTATGTCCCGATGGCGGCGAATATGAAGGCGACAATGTACATTGAAAGAATGCGCGGGTTTGGTATTACTGTACGTCTAATTGGACTTTGGTTATTATGTTTTGTTCCTGTGATGGTTTTAATGCAAATATTGATTTCTCCATTCTTGGCGGTAGAAACACAGGCGGCAAGCGTGCAGGTTCTAATTTCTATCATGGTTGTTATTTTTGACACGCTAAAGAATTTGATTGTGACGGCAGGTATGACATTGGCTATTTTGCAGATTACCCAAGGGCATAATAAAGGAAAAGGGTAAATGAAAATTTTTGTAACCGATCCTGAAGGAAAAGAGCACGCTTTAGAGGCGCTGGAGGGTTGGCGCGTGATGGAGATTATCAAAGATTATGGCTTGCCATTAAAGGCTGAATGCGGCGGCGCGTGTTGTTGTGCAACGTGTCATGTGTACGTCCATGAGGATTGGGTTGATAAGCTTTATGAGATGCGTGATGACGAAGAAGATATGCTTGATGAAGCCATTGATGTTAAAGACAACTCTCGGCTTTCTTGTCAGATATTGATGAGTGAAGAGCTGGATGGTTTGAAAGTCACTATTGCGCTGGGTACGGAGATTTAAATTTACTGCAACGTAAACTCACTATCGACTATGCGGGTATCGTTCGGGCTTATGAGTTCTTTTTTTGCGACGTAAACTGAATGCAGTGATCCATCAATCTTTTTCTCCCAAAAATCGAGAAATTTATAGAGCTTTGGGAATTTGGGCGCGAGATCGTAATTTTGCCAGATAAACTCCTGTAAAATGACTGGATTATCGGGCATGTGATAGAGGATTTGCGCCGTTGTCAGGCGAAAGCCCTGTAATTGAATTTCTAAATCACTTGTTAAGTCATTCATAAACATAATTATATCACACAAAATATTAGCAAACCATTATCAGGTAACGCTTTTACCGTTGTATATAAGAGTCGAATCCTCTTGAAACCGCTTGCCCGACTCGCTATAACACTATTGCTCCCTATAAAGGGAGGTTAGCATGCTCATGGTGAGGTGCTAAAAAATTAAACTAAATCAAACTCTTAAGGAGAAAAAGAAATGAAATTTCGTCCATTACATGACAGAGTTCTACTGCGTCGTATAGAGCAGGAAGCAAAAACAGCTGGTGGAATTATTATTCCAGATACAGCGCAAGAAAAACCTATGGAAGGTGAGATTGTTGCCGTTGGTACGGGACATGTGAACGACAATGGTGACGTCCGTCCGCTGGATGTGAAAGAAGGCGACCGCGTCATTTTCTCAAAATGGGCCGGTACAGAAGTGCAAGTCGATGGTGAAGAGCTTATGGTAATGAAAGAGTCAGACATTATCGGCGTAATTGCTGCTTAATCCCTATTCAAATCTTAGACATTTATAAAAGGAGAAAAACCAATGTCAGCTAAAGATGTAAAATTCCACGAAGATGCTCGTGATGAAATGATGAAAGGCGTTGATATTATTGCCAACGCTGTAAAAGTAACATTAGGACCAAAGGGTCGTAACGTAGTTATCCAAAAATCTTTTGGCGCGCCGCGTACAACAAAAGATGGTGTTTCTGTTGCTAAAGAAATCGAACTTAAAAACCCACGTCAAAACATTGGCGCGCAGCTTATTCGCGAAGTGGCTTCAAAAGCCGTTGAGCATGCTGGTGATGGTACAACGACAGCCACTGTTTTGGCTCAAGCGATTGTTCGCGAAGGCATGAAGTCCGTTTCTTCTGGTCGTAACCCAATGGATCTAAAACGTGGTATTGATGCCGCTGTTTTGGCTGTTGTTGAAGACCTCAAGAAGCGTGCAAAAGATGTAAAAACCAATGATGAAATCAAGCAAATTGGCACAATTTCTGCCAATGGTGATACTGAAATTGGTGAAATGCTTGCTGAAGCGATGGAAAAAGTAGGTAACGAAGGTGTTATCTCTGTTGAAGAAGCAAAATCACTTCATAATGAACTTGAAGTTGTTGAAGGAATGCAATTTGACCGCGGTTATTTGTCCCCTTACTTCATCACAAATTCAGAGAAAATGACGTGTGAACTTGAAAACCCATACATTCTTTACCACGAAGCAAAGCTTTCTAACTTGCAAGCTCTTGTTCCTGTATTGGAAGCCGTTGTTCAAGCTGGTCGTCCACTTCTTATTGTCGCTGAAGACATCGAAGGTGAAGCGCTAGCAACACTCGTTGTGAACAAGTTACGCGGTGGTCTTAAAGTTGCAGCTGTTAAAGCTCCTGGCTTTGGTGATCGTCGTAAAGCGATGATGGAAGACATGGCGATCCTTACAGGTGGTCAGGTTGTTTCTGAAGATCTTGGTATTAAGCTTGAGAGTGTTACGCTTGATATGCTTGGTACTGCGAAGAAAGTGCACATTACGAAAGAAGAAACAATGATGGTTGATGGCGCTGGAGCGAAAGATGCTATTGATGCTCGTGTAAATCAAATCCGTGCACAAGTTGAAGAAACGTCTTCCGAGTATGACAAAGAAAAACTTCAAGAGCGTTTGGCTAAACTTTCTGGTGGTGTTGCTGTACTTCGTATTGGCGGCGCAACAGAAGTTGAAGTGAAAGAGCGCAAAGATCGTGTTGATGATGCAATGCATGCGACACGCGCTGCTGTTGAAGAAGGTATCATCGCTGGTGGTGGTACTGCTCTTCTTTATGCATCACGTGCGTTAGATGGCATGAAGCTTGATAATGAAGATCAACAAGTTGGTGTTGAAATTATCCGTCGTGCGCTTCAGGCTCCGATCCGTCAGATCACTGAAAATGCAGGTGGTGAAGGTTCAATCATCGTTGGTAAGCTTCTAGAGCAAAAAGATACTAACCATGGTTTTGATGCACAAAATGACAACTATGTTGATATGATCAAAACAGGTATTATTGATCCTGTTAAGGTTGTTCGTACAGCGCTTCAAGATGCTGCGTCCGTTGCAAGCCTGATGATTACAACAGAAGCTGTTGTCACAGACGTTGAAGATGATGGCAGCGCAGCAGGCGGAATGCCTGACATGGGCGGTATGGGTGGAATGGGCGGAATGCCTGGCATGATGTAATCTGCCACTACTCATATAGAATTAAAGAAAGGCCGAGGAAAAATCCTCGGCCTTTTTGTTTATGGGGTAAAGCGCGGTTTGGGCCAGCTCCAAATATATTTCTTGGTTTCGACCGCGGCTATTCTTTGAATAACAGTTAGAAGTTGGTCTCTCCAAAATCACTTTCCCGCCAGATACCGTGGCGTGCGCCGTTAATAGAAACAAGCCGCCCATGTTTTAATAACTTTGCTATTTTGGCATGTTCACCGGTACTGTTTATGGCATCTTCCGTAGGAGAGATGACCGTGACAGGAGTTTCTATTTTTGCAAGTTTGCTTTCTTGTAGCGTTTCAATGAGTGACTTTGAAATTTGGATCATGTTCCCTTCTGTAAATCCACCTTCTTGGAGTGATGGGTTAATCCGTCTCCATTTATGATGTAGCGATGCTCTATCGTAATCATGAGAGGTGATGTCATTTGCAATCAACTTCTCTGCGAGTTCCCAACTCCAATCTCTGGCTTTTCCGATGTAACGGTCTCGATTCTGAGGGGTTACTTCTTGTATAGCCCAGCCAAACCTTTTTGTAAGGGTATTTGCCCCTTGCCATTTCAAACCAAATAGGGGTGCTGTTGGGATGCAATGATCGACAACGCCAGGATGAGCGGCAACATATTTAAGAGCAACTAACCCTCCTAGACATTGACCTGCCAGTAATACGGGTTTGTCTTCAGGTAGATCAATAACCTCGCTTAGGAATTTATGAAGATCTCTAACGTAGGTATCATGGCTGACAGCAGGAGGTTTTTGAGGATCTTTGTAAAGTCTTTGGGATCCTCCATCGCCGACTCTTTCTACTGTGTAAAATGATATGCCTATATCGACAAGATCAACGGCATTTTCGAAATCCATTTCGATGAATTGTGTTTGCCCGCCTAATAAAATGAGAACAGCTTGTTCATCTTTGCTTTTTAAATGCCCATATCGAATGATGTGGCCATCTTCATTAATATATTTAGATATTTCAAAACCTTTGGGTTTTTGAAATTCTGTTGAGGGTGGTGTTAAGTTCAGTTCGGACATTTCTTTCTCCGTTGTAATAATTTGGGTTTATCTTCGAAAATGTTGAGGCCAAAGTAAGTTGCCATGTAGAAGGCGTTCATGATGTGAAATGTCTTGAAATTGTTGTACGGCATAATATTTCTCCTTATGCGTTAATGGTTAAAAAACGCATTAGGAAAAGAGTTAAGTTTTAATGAGGTACAAAAAAAGCGACCCGAATGGATCGCTGTTAATGACGACCCAAGGTATAATTGCCAAAATTGACCGCATTTCTCTATTGAGAAACCACCTTGCCCCTTCCATAAATGGGTCGGCAGGTTGGTAAAGACTTAAAGTCCTTTCTTAATGCTTAATCAGGATTACAAAGTTTCACGAAACTTTCAATAACTAATTTTAATATTTTTTATTTTTCTTTAGCGCGCGTTTTTAAAACAGGATAAGAATGGTCTATGCCAGAACTTCCAGAAGTTGAAACAGTGATGCGCGGCCTTGAGCCAGCGATGATGAATAAAGAGATTAAGCATGTGCAAAAGCGGCGGCCTGATTTGCGTATTCCTTTTCCTGAAAATTTAGAAAAAGCGCTGGAGGGGAGAGCGGTTCAATCTTTGACGCGTCGTGCAAAATACATTCTTGTCCATTTTGATAGTGATGATGTTCTGGTCATTCATTTGGGTATGTCTGGTCGAGTGCTTATTGTAAGTGATGATGATTACCAACCAGAGAAGCACGATCATCTGATTTTGACGATGAATGATGGAACGCATATTGTTTATAATGACCCTAGGCGCTTTGGGATGGTTTTCTTGGTTTCACAAGATGGAATGTTATCGCATAAAGCTTTTAAAGATATGGGGTCAGAGCCATTAGGCAATGACTTTAATGCGCCGATATTAAAAGAGCGTCTTAAGGGTAAGAAAACATCGATCAAGCAGGCGCTATTGGATCAACGCGTAGTTTGCGGTCTTGGTAATATATATGTGTGCGAAGCGCTTTATGAAGCGGGGATTAGTCCAAAGGCTCTCGCTGGAAGTATTTCATTGCCGCGCTTGGAAATTTTAACACGAAAAATTAAAGATGTTTTAGCTCGTGCAATTAAGGCGGGCGGCAGTTCTTTGAAAGATTTCAGACAGGCTGATGGAGAGCTTGGGTACTTTCAGCATTCATTTTTAGTTTATGATCGTGAAGGTCATGTTTGTAAGGGCTGTAAAGAAGAGGGCTATGATAAGCCATGCGTAAAGCGTATTGTGCAATCAGGGAGATCGACCTTTTATTGTATGCGAAGGCAAAAGAGATAAGCATGAAGAAATTAATGATCGTGGCTGTATTATTGTTAAGTGTGTCGATGACCGCGCAAGCTGCGGATCGGTTTTTTACGGTTCTTTATGATGTACCAATATTATCTAGCTTAGAAGTTGTGCCTGAGCTTTCTTACAAATATGACACGTTGATGGGTAAAATTGCCCATGCGGCGGCTGTGACAAAGACAGATCCTGCGTTTATATATAAAGCGTACAGGGTCTCATTAAAGCAATTTGGCTGGAAAATTATAGGGAAACATGCTTATAGTAGAGAGGGTGAGATTTTATCTATTTCCCACGAATCTCTTGATGAAGCTTGGCTTTTTCACTTTACGGTGCGTCCTAATCAAGAAAATAGCCATAAATAAGGGGAAATATCCTTGACAAAAAGCCCCTGTCTCCTTAAAACACAGCATTCTCCTATGAATAGGGGAGGAGCGCTGGAATTTAATAAAAAAGCGCATATTGATAACTAATAACAATTTGGAAGATATATCATGGCAAATCACGCTTCAGCCAAAACAAGAATTCGTCGTAATGCGCGTCGCGCAGAAATTAATGGCGCACGTCGCGGTCGTATTCGTACTTTCATCAAGAAGGTGGAAATGGCCCTTATGGAAGGAAATGCGAAAGATGCTCAAGCAGCTCTTCAAGCAGCACAACCTGAAATTCAACGCGGTGTTGCAAAAGGCTTAATGCACAAAAATACAGCAGGCAGAAAAGTGTCGCGCTTGAGTGCACGAATTAAAGCTATTAAATAGGCTTTAATTCCTTTTAAAGGATTTTTTAAAACCAGTTGATTATGATCAACTGGTTTTTTTTATTTCCGAAAAAGGCGAAAGAAAATTTCTTTTTTACATGTTCTGTTTTTATTCCGATTGAATCAAAAAAAAATTACCTTTAGGGTCATTTTTTAGTTGCTCACAAGTTTTTTTAGTTCTACAAAATTTAGAGTAACTTTTCGGGGGAAAACTTTCCGAGATAATTTTGAAATTGAATTTATCAGGTTTGAAATTGTAAACGACCTTTTATTTTAAAGGTGACCATTTTTAAAATGGTGGAGTTATAGGGACATGATTTAAAATTTACACTGCGTTCGTAAGAAAAATTTAAATCCAATCCTTTATATTTAGAAAATAGCTATTAAAGCATAGAAGAACATGTAAAAGCACGCTGCTTTTGCAAACCCTTTCTTATGCTTTTTAGATACAAAGTAATTAGTAAACTATTTAATTTAATGAGTGGAGAAAAAACAAATGCCTAAATCAACTACTGAGAATACAGCGACAAAGAATTCATCTGAAGTCATAGACTACAGTGCGGAGACTTTATCGCCTTCTAAAGAGGTGATGACTGTCTGGAAAAACGTATATAAAGCACTGCGTGGTGAATTCGGTGAAGCCGTTTTCCGTAGCTGGTTAAAGCCGCTAACGTTGCAAGCTTGCTACCATGGCACGATGGAAGTGTCTGTTCCGACACGTTTCATGAAGGATTGGATTGGTACACACTATGCAAAGCGTATTCTTGAGATGTGCATTGAAAAAGATACGAGTATTAAACGTTTAGAAATTGTTGTCGTTCAGGGGGCTATTTTCTCTGATGAAGAAAAGTCAGATGATAAAAAGAAGGCAAATGAGAATAAAGCGGCGAAAGCTGACCAATTTGAGATTGCTTCTCCACTTGATGAGCGCTTTACATTCGATAGCTTTGTTGTTGGTAAGCCAAATGCTCTTGCTCATGCTGCAGCACGCCGTGTTGTTGAAAGTGCAAGCGTTCCTTTTAATCCACTCTTTATATATGGCGGCGTGGGTCTTGGTAAGACACACTTGATGCATGCTATTGCGCGCACTATTGGTGATCAGGCTCCAGAAAAACAGGTTATGTATCTTTCTGCAGAAAAATTTATGTACCAGTTTGTAAAAGCTCTTCGTTCGAATGAAACAATGGCGTTTAAAGAATTCTTCCGTTCAGTTGATGTTCTTATGATTGATGATATCCAGTTCATCGCTGGCAAAGAATCCACACAGGAAGAGTTCTTCCACACATTCAACGCTCTTGTTGATCAGAATAAACAAATTATTATCTCTGCTGATAAGGCGCCAAGTGATCTTACAGGTCTTGATGAGCGCCTTCGTTCACGTCTTGCTTGGGGACTTGTTGCTGATATTCAGCCGTCAACATATGATCTTCGTTTTGGCATCGTTAAGGCTAAACGTGATCAGCTACAGGTTGATATTCCTGACACAGTTCTTGAATTTTTAGCTTTGAAAGTGACGTCGAACATTCGTGAGTTAGAAGGTGCCCTAAACCGTATCGTTGCGCATGCAGAAGTGTCAAAAAACCCTATTACGCTCGAATCGACACAAGAAGTTCTTCAAGATCTTCTTCGTTCACATGATCGCCGCATTACAATCGATGAAATTCAGCGTAAAGTAGCAGAGCACTATAATATTCGTCTCTCAGATATGCATTCAGCGCGTCGTGCGCGTCAGGTTGCGCGTCCACGTCAGGTAGCGATGTACTTAGCAAAACAGCTGACTGCACGTTCATTGCCTGAAATTGGTCGTAAGTTTGGTGGCCGTGATCACACAACGGTTATGCATGCTGTTCGTAAGATCGAGGAGTTATCAGGAGAAGATGCATCTTTCGCACAAGATGTAGAAATGATTCGCCGCGCTCTTACAGGTTAATATGACCAATAAAATATATTAAAGTTTATCTCCACTAAAACAGGGTTCTTTGAAAAATAAAGAGCCCTGTTTTGCCATTTAAAGCACATATATGCGTTGTAAGACCATTTTTGTTGTTCACTTTGGGGAAAAGCTAGCATCTGTCCTGATAAAAGGCTTGGCGGGCTTGGCTTGTGTGTTATATTTCTTCCACGGTTAAACATATAGATAATGGAAAAATCACCATGAAACTCAGCATCGATCGCGCTGCCCTATTACGCTCCCTAAATCACGTGCAAAGCGCCGTGGAAAAGAGAAACACTATTCCTATCCTTTCGAACGTTATGATGAAGGCAGAAGATGGTGTTTTAAGTCTGGCAACCACAGATATGGACATGGAAATTAATGAGGCTGTTGCGGCGAAGGTAAGTGATGCAGGAGCGACAACAGTTCCTGCGGCGACTTTGTTTGATATTGTTAAAAAACTTTCTGATGATGCGCAAATTGAAATTAGTGTTGATGAGAGCGGTAATCAGATGAGCATTAAAGCTGGTCGTTCTAACTTTAAGCTTGCCTGTCTTCCAGTAGCAGATTTTCCTGAAATCGGTCAGGGTGAGCTTCCTGTATCTTTTTCTGTTCCTTCGAATGACTTGCGTGCGCTTATTGATCGTACGCGTTTTGCGATGTCGACTGAAGAGACGCGTTATTACCTAAATGGTATTTATGTTCACGCGGCAGAAAACGAAGGCGTTAAGGTGCTTCGTGCTGTTGCAACAGATGGTCACCGTTTAGCGCGATTTGAAATGCCGCTTCCAGAAGGTGCAGCGGAGATGCCAGGCGTTATTATTCCGCGTAAAGTGGTTGCTGAACTACGTAAGCTTATTGATGAGGCTGGTGATGCTATTCAGATCACGCTTTCTGAAAGTAAAATCCGATTTACATTCGATCATATTGTTCTGACATCGAAGCTTATTGATGGGACGTTTCCTGATTATCAACGTGTTATTCCACAAGGAAATGATAAAATTGTTGAGCTGGATCCAAAAACATTTAGCTCTGCCATTGACCGTGTGTCGACTATTTCTGATGGTAAGTCACGCGCCGTTAAGATCACATTTGCGGGTAAGACAATGACATTATCTGCAAGTTCACCTGATGCAGGCTCTGCAACAGAGGACCTTGAAATCAATGGTAATGATAATATTGANATNGGNTTTAATGCCCGTTACTTGATGGATATTACATCGCAAATTGAAGGTGATGGCTGTCGCTTAACACTGGCTGATGGCGCTTCTCCAACAATTATCGAAGATACGAGTGATCATTCGGCGCTTTATGTGTTGATGCCATTGCGTGTTTGATGCATTCAATCATTGAACGGAATCGATACTTAACTATTGCAACAAGCGATAAAAGGGGCAATGTTTGGATAGCGCCACTTGCTTACGTTTTTGATGGAAATAAAAATCTATTTTACTTCTATTCTGATAAAAATTCAAAACACTGTCGTCATTTGGCGGTCAATCCCAATGCCGCTATCGCTATTTTTGATTCTCAAGCTTCATCAGAAGTTGCGTCAGGTTTGCAGATAAATGCTATCGTAGAATTGGTGGATGATGATTGTTTGGCGAATGTCATGACGCTTTATTTTGAACAATCTTTCCCCGATGATCAGGATCGTCAAAAGTGGGAAAGGCCTATAGCGGTTTTTCAAGGCGATTCTGTTCAGAGATTTTATCAGGTTCATCCTGTTGAGGTGTTTGTAAATACGCAAAAAGATATGATCGATTGTCGTAAAATAATAAATTTATAATTTTGAAATAATAATGTCTTACCTTTCGCAATTAAAGCTTCAGCATTTTAGATGCTATGAAAAGGCCGCATTTGACGGCCTTTCTTCTGGCTTGATCGTTTTGCACGGTGAAAATGGTGCAGGGAAGACAAATATCCTTGAAGCTGTCTCAATGCTTTCGCCAGGACGTGGGCTTCGTAGTGCTAAAACGGTAGAGCTTCAACGTTCTGATAGCTCTACTGCATGGGGCATTGCAGGTGTTTGTGAGACAAAGGTAGGGCCAGTTAAGCTTGGAACGGGTTTGGATCCACTTACAGATAAGCGCGTTGTCCGTATCAATGGAGTAAATGCAAAATCACAAAATGCTTTATTTGATTTTATTTCCTGTATTTGGCTGACCCCGCAAATGGATCGATTGTTTATAGAGGGGGCGGGAACGCGCCGTCGTTTCTTTGATCGTCTTGTTTTCGCCTTTGATCCGGGGCATTCGGGGCGTGTGGCTCGCTATGAAAACGTGATGCGGCAACGTTCTAGATTATTACAAGAAGGTGGTGCAGATCCTGCGTGGCTTAAGAGTTTAGAGCTACAAATGGCCGAAACAGGCATATCGATTGCTGCGGCGCGTCTTGACTTTATTCAAAAGCTGCAAAAATCTTGTGATTTGGTTGATGAGGCTGAAGAGGCTTTCTTTCCACGAGCGCTGATTAAAATGCAAGGAACGGTTGAGGAGCTTTTGCAAAACTCTCCAGCCGTTGAGGTGGAAGAAATGTTTGCTTATCAGCTTGAGCAATCGCGTGATCAAGATGCGCGCACTGGTGGTGCGGCAACGGGGCCGCATAAATCAGATATGGTTGTGACTTATGCAGTAAAGAATATGCCAGCGGCACATTGTTCAACAGGAGAACAAAAGGCGCTTCTTATTACAATGATTATTGCCCATGGACGCTTATTGGCGGCTGAAAAAGGAGCTCCACCAATATTGCTTTTAGATGAAGTTGCGGCACACCTTGATGAAGGTCGTCGCGCCGCGCTCTATGGTATTTTGAGGGCTCTTGGCGGACAAGTTTGGATGACAGGAACGGACTTATCATTATTTGATTCTATTGCTAAAAAAGCACAGTTTTTCAATGTAAAATCTTCTGTCATTACGCGCGGCTAAAAAATCCTGTAAATCATTGTAATTATTGCTCTTTATTTGTGAAAAACATTGGTTTTTTACTGTCTTGTCTGCGCGCACAATGGTATAAAAATGAATACATTATAAGTCGCGTAAAACCGCGCTTTTTCACCAATTATGGATGATTTTAAAATGAGTAAAGCAGCAGAGAATATGACCCCCGAAGAACAAAAACAGACTCAAGAAAATATTGATCAAAATGCAGCTGATTATGCCGCAGATTCTATTAAAGTTCTTCGTGGTCTTGATGCGGTTCGTAAACGCCCAGGAATGTATATTGGTGATACGGATGATGGCTCGGGTCTGCATCACATGGTGTATGAGGTTGTAGACAATGCGATTGATGAAAGTTTGGCAGGGCATTGTGATCGTGTTGATGTAATTTTAAATGCTGACGGCTCGGCAACGATTAAAGATAATGGCCGTGGCATACCTGTGGATGAGCATCCAGAAGAAAAAGTATCTGCGGCGCAAGTGATTATGACGCAGCTTCACGCTGGTGGTAAATTTGACCAAAACTCATATAAAGTTTCTGGTGGTTTGCATGGTGTTGGCGTGTCGGTTGTGAACGCGCTTTCAGAATTTCTTGATTTGACGATTCGCCGTGAAGGTAAAGAATGGACAATGCGTTTTAAGCATGGTGATGCAGGTGAAGATTTAAAACCTATTCGTGATTTGGATAAAGGTGAGCGTAATGGAACGGCAATTACTTTCTTGCCATCGTCTGAAACATTTACAAAAACTGAATTTGATTTCGAAACACTGGAAGATCGTTTGCGTGAGCTTGCTTTCTTGAACTCGGGTGTGAATATTTACTTAACGGATGATCGTGGTGAAGAGCCACGCGTTGCGCATCTTCACTATGAAGGTGGTATTGAGAGCTTTGTTGAATGGCTAGACCGTTCTAAAAAATCGCTGATTAAGGCGCCCGTCTCTATCAATGCACAAGACGATGAGAACGGTATTACTGTTGAGGTTTCTCTTGAATGGACAGATTCATATCATGAGAAAATGCTCTGTTTTACAAATAACATTCCGCAGCGTGATGGTGGTACTCACCTTCAAGGTTTTCGCTCTGCACTAACGCGTGTGATTTCGAAATACGCGGATGAAAAAGGCATCATCAAAAAAGAAAAAGTTAAAATGACAGGGGATGACATGCGTGAAGGCATGACCTGTGTTCTTTCTGTTAAGGTGCCTGATCCTAAATTCTCTTCACAAACAAAGGACAAGCTTGTGTCATCAGAAGTTCGCCCCGTTGTTGAGGCGGCGATTACTGAATATCTTGCAACTTGGTTTGAAGAAAATCCTGCCGAAGCAAAAATGATTGTTGGTAAAATTGTTGAAGCAGCCACAGCGCGTGAGGCAGCTCGTCGGGCGCGTGATTTAACACGTCGTAAAGGCGTGATGGATATTTCTAATCTTCCAGGTAAACTTGCAGATTGCCAATCAAAAGATCCAAGCGATTCTGAAATATTTATCGTTGAGGGAGATTCTGCTGGCGGTTCTGCTAAGCAAGCGCGTTCACGTAGAACGCAGGCTATCCTTCCATTGCGTGGTAAAATTTTGAATACAGAGCGCGCTCGTTTTGATAAGATGCTTGGCTCCGAACAAGTAGGAACGCTTATTACGGCTCTTGGAACGGGTATTGGACCCGAAGAATTTGATATCGAAAAAATCCGCTATCATAAGATTGTCATTATGACCGATGCTGACGTTGATGGATCGCACATTCGTACGCTTTTACTGACGTTTTTCTTCCGTTACACACCAGAGATTATCGAGCGCGGCTATCTGTATATCGCACAACCACCGCTTTATAAGGTCAAGCGCGGTAATAGCGGTGAAACGTATTTGAAAGATGACGCAGAGATGGAAACATATCTTATTGACGCGGCTCTTTCGGATTTAAAACTTCGTGCAGCAAGCGGTACAGAGCGTGCACAAAATGATTTGCGTGACCTTTTGGACTCTGTGCGTAATGTACGCTCTTCTATTACAGCGTTAATGCGTAAGACAAAGAACCAAGATGTGATTGAACAAGCGGCCATTATCGGCGCGTTCAATGAAGCGATCTTTGATGATGCCAATGTCGGTGACAAAATGGCGGCGCAACTGGCGGAACGTATGAATGGCCTTGCGAGCAAGAATGAAAAAACATGGAAAGGTGAATTTACACCTGTCGGTGGTTATGTTCTTTCCCGTACTATTCGTGGGGTCGGTGAACAGGTGCGTTTAAGTGCAGAACAACTTCGCTCTGCTGAGGCGCGTCAGATTGCAAAATCGCATGAAATGCTTGCAGAAAACTTTACCGAAGATGCGGAAATCATCGTTGGTGATAAAGCGATTGCCCGCGTGATCGGCCCTGTTGGTTTCTTTGCTTCCGTATTGGAGCAGGGTAAGAAAGGTCTACAGATGCAGCGCTATAAGGGTCTCGGTGAAATGAACCCTGAACAGCTTTGGGAAACTACACTTGATCCAGAAGCGCGTATCTTACTTCAGGTGACGGTTAAAGATGCCGAAAAAGCATCAGAGCTCTTCTCAACCCTCATGGGTGATGTTGTTGAGCCGCGTCGTGAATTTATCCAAGAAAATGCTCTTAAAGCCGCGGTTGACGCTTAGAGGTTACTAATGAAAATATTATTTATAATTCTTATAGCTTTTATCGTTCAGGGCTGTTCAAATTATCGAGTGATCGATATGCAGCAAAAAAATTATTTGCAATTTAAACCATCTGAAAAACAATCTGTTGATTATGAGTTCATCATTAAAAATGTTTTTGATGTTGGTTTCGATGGTGATTTACAATCTGATAGAGAAAATTTAATTTTTCAAGTGCTGAGTGCTGAGTGTTCAAATGGAGTCGTCGTGGTTAATGAAAAAAGTATTCAATCAGGTACGTGGCTGACAGGAAAACCTATAAGAAATTATTATTCGGATGTGAACTGTAAATAGTAATTAACTCATGACATCACTTACACAAAAATTATCAGAACTGGTTGGCGCGGCATTTGAGGGACTTGATCTCCCTAAGGAGCTTGGCGCTGTACGTGCTTCAGATCGTCCAGATTTGGCGCAATTTCAATGTAATGGCGCTATGGCGGCGGCCAAATATAATAAAGAGGGGCAGGCAAAAAAGAACCCGCGTGAAGTGGCGCAGAGCGTTCTGGATGCGCTGAGCGATAATCCTATTTTCTCTAAACTGGAAATTGCGGGCCCTGGTTTTATTAACCTCAACATTACGGATGCTTTTCTGCAAGAGCATTTAAGTGCTTCGACTAATTTTGGTGTAACGTCGATTGAACCAAAAGAACAAATTGTTCTTGATTATGGTGGGCCAAATATCGCAAAGGCAATGCATGTGGGGCATTTACGCGCCGCAATTATTGGCGATGCGCTGCGCCGTATCATGAGCTTTGCTGGCTATGACGTGCTAGGCGATGTTCACATGGGTGATTGGGGGACGCATATGGGTATGCTGATTGCTGATTATTTGCGTAATGGTGAAGATGGCCTTGTTCTTAATACGGATATTAACGATCCTGTTTCTGTAACGGCATTGATGGAAGATATGGCGGCGCGCTATCCGAAAGCTTCTGGTGAAGCAAAGGAAAATGAGACCCTTAAAAAAGAAGCTCTCGAGGCAACAGTTAAGCTGCAAAACAAAGAGCAGCCTTATTACGGTATTTGGGAAAAAATTCGTGAAGTTTCAGTCGCGGGCATGAAAGAGACATACGCTAAACTTGGCGTTCACTTTGATCTTTGGAAGGGTGAGGCGGATGTCCATGATTACATCGCCCCTATGGTTGAGGATATGAAGAGCAAAGGCATTGCTGAAGAGAGTGAAGGCGCTCTTGTTGTCCATGTCGTTGATGAAGGCGATAATAAGAAAATCCCACC
>PANS01000009.1 GCA_002708415.1 Micavibrio sp.
AGTGACGATTACCGAATTTTAAAACCACAAAAAGGAACGAACACATGAAACTGACTTTTTTAACTGCCCTCGCCGCCATCGCGTTCATCTTTACGCCAAGCGTAAATGCAGCACCTGTTGTTGGTGAAATGGCACCAGATTTTACAGCGACGGACTCTAATGGAAAAACACATAGCTTAAGTGATTTTAAAGGTAAGACCGTTGTTCTTGAATGGACAAATCACGAATGCCCATACGTTATAAAACATTACAGTGTTGGCAACATGCAAAAGATACAAAAAGAAGCGACTGATAAAGACGTTGTATGGCTTAGCATCCATTCTTCTGCGAAAGGAAAGCAAGGACACGTAACAGGTGATCAAGCAAATGAGATTGCAAAAGAGCAAGGTGCCAATGCCACTGCCCACCTTCTTGATGAATCTGGTGAAATTGGTACTCTTTATGAAGCCAAAACAACACCGCACATGTTTGTGATTAACAAAGAAGGAACGCTTATTTATGCTGGTGCTATCGATAGCGATTCAAACTTTAAAAGTACTGCTATTGAAGGTGCAACCAACTATGTTATGGAGGCGATTAACGCTCTTGAAGCCGGTGAAGAAATCGAAGTATCAAGCACGAATCCTTATGGCTGCAGCATAAAGTACTAATTTTGTTTACTAAACTATTTCCAAAGCACACCACTCTTTAGGAAAACATTAAGAACCGCTTTTCTTTCCTTCGTTAGACTAGCGGTTCTTTTTTGCCTTTATATCGGTGTAAAAGTTGTATTCCGCTTCATTTACAGGCATTATGGTATTTATCAAGTGCTCACTTGATTCTTTTTGAATAAACCGTAAGCGACAATCTATGACGGCCTTAAACGCAAAGACAAAATCAAACGCTTCAACAAGCGTTAAACAACTATCATCTCTCCAAGATGGGGCGCGTCTCATTGCCGATGAACAAGGAATAATTGTTTTCGCAACAACAAGTTTTAGTGAACTTTGCGAATATGATCACGCACTCAACGGTCATAACATATCCCTTCTTTTTGGTGAGCAAAAAGCAGAGGATCTCGCTGCTAATAATAAAGACCTAAGCATCATCACCATTCAACCGACAGGTAAAAAACTGGCCCTACAATTTGACTGGATTGATGTTAAAAAAGGTGAGCGCTACTTAATTGCTTCGGCTGAAGAAATGACGGCAAAAACAAAATTAAAAAAATATGTTGCCGATAAAGTAAACGAACAACTTAACCTTGCTGAAAAAAAATCTGAAAAAGAACAGACTATCAATCCATATCCATTCATGGATATGTCACATGATGCCTGCCTTGTTAGTAATGCTGATGGTTCATTTATCTATGCTAATCAAGCCTTTAGTACATTTTTAGGTTACGATATTGCTGATATTGATACGATCAATTTCCTTGATTTAATTTATGATGAAGACCGCCCTTTCGTACATCGTGCCTTACAGGAATTTCGTGAAAATATCACCAATGATGAGGCTACTTCTTTTGATTTTGATGCGCGTACGCTTGCCAAAGATGGGTCAAACTACTGGATAGAATGGCACTTCAAATCCAACCAAGGGCAAATCTTTTCTTTAGGACGTGACATCACGGCTATAAAAAAACAAAAAGAACGCCTTGCTCGCCAACAAAATGAACTCTCCGAAGCCGAAGCTATCGCTCATATGGGACATTGGCGCTGGCGCGTAGGCAATGACAGCTTACGCCTTTCCCAAGAAATTTATCGTATCTTTGGTTTTGAAAACAAAGAAGATTTTGATCCAACCCTCGATAACATTACATCTATGATCATCCGTGAAGATGCTGGTCGTATGACACAAGTATTCCAGCGCGCGATAATTGAACAAAATGATTACGAAATAGATTTCCGACTGACACGTGCAGATGGTGAAAAACGCTATATACGCTGTGAAGGTCGTTGCGAAATAGACGAAGAAGACGATGTCATTGCGCTCTATGGCATTATGCAAGACATCACAGAGACCGTTTTACGTGAACAAGACCTTATGAAGGCCAAAGAAAGTGCAGAACGCGCCTATAATGCCAAGAGCCAATTTCTTGCCAATATGAGCCATGAGCTTAGAACGCCGCTTAATGCGATTATCGGTTTTTCAGAAATGATGCAGCACCAACTTTTGGGGCCTATCGGTAATGATAAATATATGGAATATATTTCAGGCATCCGTGAAAGTGGCGAACACCTTCTTGATCTTATCAGTGATATTTTGGATATGTCTAAAATAGAAGCTGGAAAATACGACCTTAATTTAGAAAAATTCAACCTCGCAAAAACCATGAAAATGGCTCTGCATATGGTTGAAAGTCGCGCTCTAGACCAAAATGTAAAACTTCAATCGAATATAAAAAATGAAAATTTAGAAATTATTGCTGATCGCCGTGCAATCATGCAAATGATTTTAAACCTTCTTTCAAACGCCGTAAAATTCACAAAAGAAAGCGGCACTATCACACTTTCATGCATAGAAGAAAAAAGTGACATTATTATTTCTGTACAAGACACAGGAATTGGTATTCCTGCCAATAAACTTGCAAACATCACCATGCCTTTCGAGCAAGTAGAATGTTCTTACACAAGAGAATATGAAGGATCTGGATTGGGATTAGCCATTACAAAAGAGCTTGCCGAAGCGCATGGTGGAAGTTTAGATATTCAATCTAAATTGGATGTTGGAACAACGGTTACTATTCGTATCCCCTATAAAGCTAACTAAAATATTATTCAGCCTGCTCTGCTGCCAAACGTTCGGCCTGTAAACATCCTTCCAATCCTGTTTGAAATGTTGGGTATTTTAACTGAACACCTAGTTCTTCTTTAATACGGTTATTCAGCACAATTTTATTATCTTTATAAAAACTCATCGCCATTGGCGCAAGATCCGCCTCATCAAAAGGAATACACGGTGGCACAGGAATTCCTAAAAGCTCACACGCATAAGCTATAACTTCGTGACTAGGTGCGGGACTATCATCTGCCAAATTATAAGCCGCACCTGGGTTAGGATTTTGAAAAGAAGCAATTAATGTTTGAACAATATCATCAACATGAATGCGGTTAAATTTATGACCTGGCTTATTGATACGGCGTGCAACACCAGCGCGAATAGTATCAAGCGCACTACGCCCTGGCCCATAAATACCAGAAAGCCTAAAAATATGTACGGGTATATCATGATGATAAAATAAAGAAAGCCACTGCCTTTCCGCTTTTACACGTTTCTCACCGCGCGCATTCGTTGGATTAAGCTCAGATTTTTCATTCACTTCACCGCCATTGCGATCACCATAAACACCCGTTGTCGAAAGATACCCAACCCATTCAAGATTTTTCATCTTCAAAACATCATCCGCATGCATATTAAAAGCAGGGGCTCCATTTTTCGTTGGAGGTGCGGCGATTAAAAGATGTGTTACATCACGCAAAGCGCTCGTTGGGTCTGCCATAGGAACATATTCATCAAAAATACGTGTACGTATGCGCCGTGCTATTAATTCATTACGACGTTCATCATTACGAGTCGTGCCAGAAAGAGTCCATCCACCTTGTTGCTGTAAAGCATACCCTAAATAGTCACAGACATAACCATAACCAAAACAAAATAATCTTTTGTTTTTTGTAACCATCTGCACTCAACCTTTTTAAAAATCTACGTCTTCGTAGTGATCCGATGGTTGGAATCCAGGAATACGCTCTTCAAGTAAAGGCTTAAAGCTAGGGCGAGATTTAACACGTGCATACCATTCATGAGCAGATTGATGCTCTTCCCATGGTACATCACCAATGTAATCAATGGCCGATAAGTGGGCCGCTGCAGCAATATCTGCTAGAGAGAAGGTGTCGCCAGCAAGCCATTTACGCTTTTCCGTTAAAAAACCAATATAGTCCAAATGGTAATGAATGTTCGCATGCCCAGCGCGAATAGAAGGGCCGTGAGGCTCTCCTAACTTCAAAAGCGGCTTCATCAATTTTTCACCAAGTAAGTTGTCGGACACTTCGCGGTTAAATTTCACATCAAACCAGCCAACCAAACGACGTGTTTCTGCACGTTGTATCGGATCAGAGCCAAGTAAATTATTTTCAGGATATACTTCTGCCAGATATTCACAAATCACTTGAGAGTTCGATAAAGTTGTACCGTCTGGTTCAACAAGTACAGGTACGTCCCCCGCAGGATTCATAGCTAAGAAATCAGTACGGCGCTCCCATACTTTCTCAATTTTATCATCAAATTGCAGGCCTTTTTCTGCCAAAACAAGGCGTACTTTACGGGAAAAAGGATGCAGCCAAAGATGATAAAGTGTTCTCATAATTCTTACTCTACCCCAGAGTAAGGGCTATGAATAGCCCCCTTATAACGATAAATATAATTTTATTATGGTTTCTAAAAATAATAACCATAAAGAGAAACACCAAGCCAACATCCGCCGCCCGCAAAAATCCATACCAAAAGCCCATAGGTGCGCCATAATGATTTATTTGTCTGCAAATCTTTCTTTGGGACATTGCGTAGAAGAACGTTTATCACCCAAAGACCAAGCACAAACCCCAAAAGCAAACCTAAAACGCCAAAAAGATAGACCATGGCCTCAATATCCCTTACTTTGTAAATTCAATAGAAAGTTTAAACAAAATCATGGCGCTACACTACCTTCTTTTTCTCGCAATAATTCAAGGACTAACGGAATTTCTTCCTGTTAGCTCAAGTGGTCACCTCGTTCTGACGCACGCCTTATTTGGCGAAGGCAGCATTGATTTGTGTTGGAATGCAAATCGTATGCTTGATGTTGCCGTTCATGTTGGAACACTGCTCGCCGTAATTGCTTATTTTTGGAGAGATCTCTGGGGTATGGCCTCACACGTACATCAACCAAATAGCGATGGTTTTCATATGCTTAGAAATGTTATCATCGCATCCATTCCTGTTATCCTTATCGGCTTTATAATCAATAAAATAGAACCATCACTACTTTGTATGCTTGAAGTCATGGCATGGATGATGCTGATTTTTGGTATTGTGCTTTGGGTTGCAGATAAATTTGGAAAAACTAATAAAAAATTAGAGAGAATGACCGCATTACAGGCTTTCTGGATTGGCCTTTCGCAATCAATAGCCCTTATTCCCGGCACAAGCCGTTCTGGCATTACCATGGCAACGGCACGATTTTTAGGGTTTAACCGCGTTGATGCGGCTCGCTTTTCGCTTCTTTTATCTATTATAGCCATTGCAGGTGCGGGCACACTAAACGCTTACAGCGTCTTTAAAATAGGCGATTTAGAATTTGGCTTATCCATTGGATTAGCCATTTTACTATCTTTTATAACAGGATGGATATCAATCGCCGTTATGATGAAGTGGCTTAAACGCTTTAGTTTTACGCCGTTTGCAATCTATCGCGTGATATTGGGTGTTGTTCTATTGTACTTTATCTATAGCGGTAAGTTTTGAGAAAGCCTCTAAGAAAATTGAGCGCACAGTATTTTAGTATCGCCATACGTTTTTTCTTGAATAATATTCAAACTATCCAAAATAACGTTTTCATCTTTTGCTGTTTCAATCACAAAAAAACACTCTTCGTTTAGCCAATTACTAGCTTGTAACGCTGTAACGGCCTTCTCAACCAAACCCTTATGATAAGGGGGATCAAGGAAAACGAGATCAGCTTGAGAAATATCGTCAGAGCGTTGTTTAATCTTCGTACTATCTTGCAACAACACACGTGATTGACCTCCAACATTCAATATTTCGATATTCTGACGTACAATATCTATAGAGCTCTTGGTTTTATCGATAAAAATAGCTTGCTCTGCACCTTGAGACAAAGCCTCTAAACCAAGGGCTCCCGTTCCACAAAAAGCATCAAGAACAATTGCGTCACGAACAAGACCGCGGCTGTTGAGCATATTAAACAAAGCTTGCCGTACCTTATCACTTGTAGGGCGTACAGCATCATTCTTAGGTGTTTCAAGCTTTCTGGATCTGTGAATACCGCCTGTAATACGCATCATTAAACCTATTTATTGAAATACTCAGGTAGCATTGACTTAAGCTGTGCATATTTTACTTCTAAAATTGCACCGCGCTCTAAATTAGCCAAATGCAATGGGCCGTACGTTGTGCGAATAAGACGATTAACAGTAAGACCTACAGCGTCCATAACTTTACGCACTTCGCGATTTTTACCCTCTTTTAAGGAAACTTCCAACCAAGCATTATGACCTTCTTTTTTGCTTGAATCCTCATCGATTTTAGCATCAATAGAGCTATAACGAATGCCATCAACGCGGATGCCTTTTTTAAGATTATCAAGGCGGTCTTGATATATTTTACCATGAACGCGTACGCGGTACGTACGTTTAATTCCCGTTTGTGGAAGCTCTAAATAACGCGATAACTCACCATCATTTGTTAAGAGCAAAAGCCCTTCAGTGTTAATATCCAAACGACCAACGGTCACAACGCGAGGGAATTCAGCTGGAAAGCTATCAAAAATCGTCTTGCGTCCTTGTTCATCGCGGTGCGTTGTCACAAGGCCCGCAGGTTTATGATACATAAATAAACGCGTACGCTCTTTCATTGGTAATTTCTTACCATCAACAATAATTTCTTCGCTGCCATCAACTTTAAAAGCTGGTGTTGTTAAAATATTACCATCAACCGAAACACGGCCTTCCGCAATCCACTTTTCCGCGTCCCGACGCGAACATAATCCAGCGCGCGCCATTACTTTAGCAATGCGCTCGTCCTTATTTTCTGTATTTTGCCCCTTATTAGAGCCTTTACTTTGTCTATTCTTTTCCATTAAGTCATCTTATGACAGAAAACACAGCCAATTGCACTCATGAAATCATGATGAAACGCGCGATAGATGAAGCCACCAATGCCGCCATTCGCGGCGAAGTACCGATTGGTGCAATTTTAATTGATAATGGGACAGGTGAGATCTTAAGCCAAAACAGCAATCGTACAATTGAAAAAAACGATCCAACGGCGCACGCCGAAATTTTATGCATTCGTGAGGCGTGTGAGAAAGCAAAAAGCCAGCGCATTCCAAATACAACGCTTTATGTGACATTAGAACCTTGCACCATGTGCGCCGCGGCGATTGCCTTTGCCCGTATTGATCATATTGTTATCGGCGCAAATGATCCAAAAGGCGGCGGCGTTTTACATGGCGCAAAATTTTTTGATTCTCCTACATGCCATCACAAAATAAAAATAACCGATGATATTCTAGAGCAGGATTGTAGCTCAATCTTAAAAAATTTCTTTAAAGAGCGGCGCAAATAACTTTCTATGCCGCTTTGTTTTTTAACGCTGCAATGGCACGCCAGCCAATATCACTACGGCAAAAACCATCAGGCCAATTTATTTTTGAAACACCTTCATAAGCTTTTCCTTGAGCTTCTTCAATTGCTTGCGCCTTACCAACAATGTTAAGAACACGGCCACCAACATTAATCAAAGTACCGCTATTATCTTTCATTGTTCCTGCATGAAAAAGTTTTACACCATCCATATTTTCCAGCGCCGATGCCCCTTTGATAGGCGTGCCTCTTTCATATTTTCCTGGATACCCTTTTGACGCCATAACAACACAAAGCGCCGCTTCATCATCCCATTCAAGAGGTGGTAAATTACTAAGCGTTCCCGTCGCCGAGGCATAGAGAAGATCAACAATATCGCTCTTTAAACGCATCAACATAGGTTGCGTTTCTGGATCACCAAAACGTGCATTATATTCAATCAGTTTTGGCACACCATCAACAATCATCAGACCCGCATAAAGAACGCCTGCAAACGGACGCCTTTCTGCCTCCATAGCTGCGACAGTTGGTTTTATAATTGTTTCAATAATTGTTTCTTCGAGTTCAGGCGTCATAAAATGCGCCGGAGAATACGCGCCCATACCGCCGGTATTTGGCCCCTTATCTCCATCAAAGACACGTTTATGATCTTGCGCCGAGGTTAAAGGTACAAAAGTTTTCCCATCTGCAACCGCAAAATAACTAAGCTCTTCGCCGTCCATAAATTCTTCGATAACAATCTCGCTACCCGCTAAACCAAAAGCCTGACCAGAGAGCATTTCTTCGACGGCTTCAAGGGCTTCCTCGATTGTCATGGCAATAATGACGCCTTTACCGGCGGCCAAACCATCCGCTTTGATAACAATAGGCGCGCCAAGTTCGTGAACGAAAGCAGTTGCTTTTTCAAGGTTGTGAAAACGTCCATACCGCGCCGTTGGAATATCATGTTTGGCACAAAGGTCTTTCATGAACCCTTTTGATCCTTCTAGCTCTGCCGCTGCTTTTTCCGGACCAAAAACAGGTATGCCTGCCTTTTTAAGCTCTGTCGCTAAACCAGCAACTAAAGGCTGTTCTGGACCAACAACAACAAAATCTATTTTATTTTCTTTTGCAAATTTCACAAGAGCCGGAATGTCTTCTGCTCCTATATCGACATGCTCTGCATGCTCTTCAATGCCCGCATTACCTGGCGCGCAATAAAGCTTTGTACATTTCGAAGATTTTGCAATTGCCCAAGCCAATGCATGCTCACGACCACCAGATCCAACAAGTAAAATATTCATCATCAATCCATAAGTTAAGGTTTTAATGCCAGCACTATAGCCTAATCACCGAGCATGACAAGAGAGGCATTTCCACCCGATGCAGTCGTATCAATGCTCATCACTTTTTCGCATGCAAAAGCATGTAAATATTGTGACCCGCCTGCTTTTGGCCCCGTACCAGAAAGCCCGCGTCCACCAAAAGGTTGCGTTCCAACAACCGCACCAATTGTACCGCGATTAACGTACACATTTCCAACACGTATGCGTTTTGAAATTTTTTCAACAAAACGATCAATTCGGCTATGTATACCAAACGTTAATCCATACCCAAGCGCGTTGATTTGATCAATTAAGGCCTCTATC
The DNA here is from genome assembly GCA_002708415.1 of Micavibrio sp. Lineage (GTDB taxonomy): Bacteria > Pseudomonadota > Alphaproteobacteria > Micavibrionales > Micavibrionaceae. The sequence goes on from PANS01000009.1 coordinate 8,972, forward strand.
TCACTGGCCTTATAACGAACAACATGAAGTACAGGGCCAAACACTTCTTTATCCAAATAAGATAGATCCGGTATCTCATAAGCAATTGGCGCGAAATAAATTCCATTTTTATGTAAGTTTAAATCATGCGGCGTTTCAAAGATTTCTTTTCCAAACCCCTGAAGATGCGATTTATGGCGCTGCAACATTGCCTGCGCATCCATATCAATAATCGAGCCAACATCTGTCGAAAGATTTTCTGGTTGATTTAATATCAATTCACCCATGGCACCCTTCAACATATCAATTGTCTTATCCGCGACATCATCTTGAATAAATAATACGCGGCAAGCAGAACATCTTTGCCCCGCAGAACCAAAAGCGCTCAAAATAACGTCATCAACCACTTGTTCCGTTAATGCTGAACTATCAACAATCATAGCATTTTGACCGCCAGTTTCAGCAATTAAGGGTACAATAGCTCCTTCTTTGCTCGCCAATGATTGTTGAATTAGCTTTGCAACCTCAGTCGATCCTGTAAAAGCAACACCCGCAACATCCTGATGATCAACTATCGCTGATCCGACCTCTCCATCACCAAGCAAAACGGTCAAAACGTGAGGCGGTAAACCAGATTTTATTAAAAGCTTAGCTGCATAAACAGCAATTAAGGATGTCTGTTCCGCTGGCTTTGCAATCACACTGTTACCAGCCATAAGCGCCGCCGTGATTTGTCCTAGATAAATAGCGAGTGGAAAATTCCATGGACTAATACAAACGAAAACACCACGACTTGTTAAAGCATATGTATTTTTTTCACCCGTTGGGCCAGAAAGCATGAGCCCCCCTTCATTAAAATCATGCTCCCCACGCGCCGCATAATAACGACAAAAATCAACGGCCTCGCGCACTTCACCAAGCGCATCATCAATAGTTTTTCCACCTTCACGAATACAAAGACTCATCAACTCAGCCATGTTTTCTTCAAGGAGATTTGCCATTTTGTGAAGCACTGATGCACGTTGAACAGCCAGCGTTTGCGACCAGATTTGATGGCCTGTATGTGCGGTTTCAAAAGCTATATTCACTTGCTCTAAAGTCGTAAAAGAAACAGTGCCAACGGCATCTTTTTGATCAGCTGGGCTAAATACTTTCTCTGCGCCACACCCTTTTTTAAATTTACCACCAATAAGAGGGGCGGCTTCATAGGTTGTATTTTTGAAATGTGCAATATCATTTAAGAGCGAACTAACATCATCTTCATGATCTAAATCAACGCCTTTAGAATTAGAGCGTTCCGCGCCATATAAATTAGCGGGCAATGTGATTTTAGGGTGCGCCTTACTATCGTTTGCAATAACTTTTGCAACGGGATCAACGACGACTTCCGCAGGCTTGTATTTCTTATTATAAATCTGATTTACAAAGGATGAATTTGCACCATTTTCAAGCATACGGCGTACAAGATAGGGCAAAAGATCACTATGATTTCCAACAGGCGCATACGAAGTCACTAAAACTTTGTGCTCTTTTATAACATGATTATAAAGAGCATCGCCCATACCAAAGAGTTTCTGGAACTCATACCCTTTTTGATCACCCGCAATGTCCATCACGGCGGCAACTGTATGGGCATTATGCGTTCCAAACATCGGATAAAGCACATCGCGATTTTTTAATAGTTTTTGCGCGCAATAAAGATAGGATACGTCCGTATTACTTTTACGCGTATAGACAGGGTAATCCTTTAATCCTGCTTCTTGAGCATGCTTAATTTCTCCATCCCAATACGCCCCCTTAACAAGGCGTACCTGTAACGTACGGTCATACCGTTTTGCCAAGTCTGAAACGTGATCAATAATCGCAGGTGCAGCTTTCTGATAAGCTTGAACGGCAACACCAAAGCCTTTCCACTTCGCGTACATTTTGTTTTCAAGGAAATGAGCGCATATACCCTCAACGATGTCGAGCGTTATACTTAAACGTGCAACTTCTTCGGCATCAATCGTTAGGGTTACATCATGCGCCGCGGCAACATCACAAAGCTGCAACACCTTTTCTATCAATGCAGGGACGCATGTTTCACGTTGTGCGAATTCAAACCGCGGATGAATAGCAGATAACTTCACTGAAATTCCTGGTTTTGGTGCCTTAGATTTTTTATCCAAACCTTCAGTCAAATCATGCAAGGCCCCGAGGTAACCTTCAAAATAATGCTGTGCATCTTTGGACGTACGTGCTCCTTCACCCAGCATATCGTACGACATGCGAAAACCTTTTTCTTCAAGATTTTTCGCATTTTTCATCGCACCAACTAACGTTTCCCCAACAACAAATTGCTTGCCCATTACTTTCATGGCACGCGTCATCGCTTCACGGATGACAGGTTCACCAATTTTCGAAAAAAGGCTGTTCATCGTGCTGCTTGTGACTTTAAGACCAAGCCCAGCAACACGTGTCATCCAGTCTTTACCTTCGCCCATATTTTTGAGCCAATTTGTTCCTGAAATCTTGTCGCGAATAAGAGCGTTCGCTGTCGCACTATCTGGAATACGCAAGAGTGCCTCAGCGAGAGCCATCAACCCCAAACCTTCTTGGGTATTCAAGCCGTATTGCTGAAAGAAAGATTCAAGACTTCCTTGTTTACGACGCGTCTTACGAATGGCTTTTACATAGCCTGTGGCTGTATCCGAGATTTGAGCAGCTCTTTCCTCTGACCAGTCCAGCGATGATAAAATATTTTCAACCGCTTGCTCTTCACTTTGATAAATATAGGAAAGATACTCTTTTTTCATGAACACCATTTTAAGAAGTTTATTGTGATCTTATTCACAAAATCATATCATCCAAACCATGACCACAGAAGATTTATTCAGCCACAGCGCTAAAACATCAACAGAGACCCCTAAAGCAAAGCCTGCTGCGCCTAAATTAGACGCTACGGAAAAACCTGCTTTAAGCAACGTGCCTGAGATGAGTGTATCTGAGCTTGCAAACTCTTTAAAACGCACATTAGAGCAAACCTATAGTCATATTCGTATTCGCGGAGAACTTTCTGGCCTTAAGGTTGCCGCATCTGGACATCTTTATGGAGATATCAAAGATGAAAATTCAAACATCAATATTATTTGCTGGCGCGGCACATTAAGCAAATTAAACATCAAACCTGAAGATGGCATGGACGTTATCGTCACAGGGAAAGTATCGAGCTATCCTAAAAGCTCGCGCTACCAAGTCATCATTAACTCTATGGAGCTTGCGGGTGAAGGCGCGCTTCTTAAGATGCTCGAAGAGCGCCGTAAAAAACTTGCCGCCGAAGGGCTCTTTGACGATACCCGAAAAAAACAACTCCCTTTCTTACCAGAAACCATTGGCGTTATTACATCACCAACGGGCGCGGTGATACGCGATATTATGCACCGTCTAAAGGATCGCTTCCCACGTCATGTATTATTATGGCCTGTCAAAGTTCAGGGCGACGGCGCGGCAGATCAAGTCGTTCAAGCAATCAATGGTTTTAATAACCTTGATGGATCAACTCTTAAAAAACCAGATATTCTTATCGTTGCTCGCGGTGGCGGATCGCTCGAAGATCTTATGGCTTTTAATGAAGAAAGCCTTGTACGTGCCGTAGCCGCCTCTAACATCCCGATTATATCTGCCGTTGGGCATGAAACAGATACAACATTGATTGATTACGCATCTGATTTACGCGCCCCTACACCAACAGGTGCAGCAGAAATGGGCGTTCCCATGCGCGTACAGCTCATGGCACAATTAAGTGATAATCAAGAACGCCTCATTAGTGCCTCTAGCCGTCTGCTTGACCATAAAAGAACAGTGCTTGATGCATGGAGCGCCAAACTCGGCAATCCAGCGCAACTTTTAGAAAACCGTATGCAAGCGATTGATCATCTTGGCGACAAGCTTAACAATGCTTTACGCCAAAATGTATCTGTTAAAGAAAACCAATGTAATAAAGTAACTGGGCGCCTTAGAAGTCCTAAAGACCTTATTCAAAGCGCACAGCAAGCTCTTGAATATCAAACAGAACGCCTGATAAAAACTACACCGCGCATTATACAAGATAAGCGTACGTCTCTAACATCACTGACACGCATACTTGAAAGCCTCTCCTTCAAACGTGTTTTAGAACGTGGTTTTGCTGCCGTGAAAAACTCTTCAGGAAACATCATTAGCAGCGGAAAAACTGTTCAAAATGAAGATAGTCTGTCAATTTTATTCGCAAATGATGAAAAACTGCGTGTAAAAGCCGAAAAATAGCGCTAAAACCCATAAAAACAGGAGTAAAGCGGCAAATATGCCGTATAATATAGACTATGCGTGTTCCCTTAAAAGAAATGATGGATGCTTTGGGTGTTGGCTATATTTTATCGGCCTACGAAACTTGTCCATGGTCTGCCTATGACGAAGAAAAAGACATCACCTGTAGCGCCGAAGTCCGCATGAATAATGATGCCGATGAAATTGAAGCAGAAATGCAGCTTCTCATTAGCGAACCGAAAGACGATGAAAAACCAATTGAACAAGTTTTCTACATGATAGGTCGGCCATCAACGCAAGAAAAATGGGATATTGTCGATATTAAAATTAAAGGAGAAAGCATTAAAGGCACAGCCGCACAATCCGAAGAAAAAGGCTGTAGTTTTTTTAATGCCTGTGTCCAAGAACTTAAAATGGGGAAAGTTCCTGACATCGAAGAAATTTTAGAACGTGAAATGAAAAGTAATGACCGTTATGGCGGTGGTGGCGGCAGTTCTAGAAAAAATCCAAAGATTAAACCGCAACAACTTATGGGTATGAAAGGTGGAATGGGTAAATAACCTACTCTGCTCAATCCCTATGCTTGTGCCTCTTCAGCAACAACAATACCATAATTTTTTGCAATAGTATAAAGTCCGCCCTCAACAGTTTCTCCAACGGCTGTAAAAACCCACTCATTCCCAATGCGCTCTAACTGACCTATAATCAAACCTTCATGCTCAGAATTGAGTTCTTCATCTAGCTCATAGCGAAATAACTCATGGTCTGTTTCAACATTGGAAATACGAAAGAATACATTCTTAACCATTGAAAAATTATGATCTTGGAATGTTTCGTTATAAATAGATAAAATAAAAGAAACTTTCGTCACTTCATAAGGAAGAGTGTTGAGCTCAAGCGTTAATATTTCATCATCGCCATCTCCTGCGCCCGTTCTATTATCCCCCATATGTTTAGCAGCGCCGTTCGCCCCCATCATGGAGTTATAAAAAACGAAATCTTCGTCTTCACGCGTTAGCTCATTCTTATCAAGCAAAAACATACTAGCGTCCAAATCAAGTGGATTTGTGTCAAAAGCCTTCAAGTCCCAACCGACACCAATATTGATATTACGGATCGTTGGATCTTTTAATGTGAGATTGACTTCATCACCACGTTTAATACGATTTACAGGCTCTTCTGCTGTAGCAAATAATGCCTCATCCTCTAATTCATGGGACGCTGGTGATAGTGGCTCTACAGTTGGGGCAGGATTAGATGATTGCGGCTCATCTGGCGCACCAAGATCAGGGCTTATATTAATAGGGTCACTCTGATTAGGATCAAATTCATCCTGCATATCACTTATCCTTTTCTAGCTCGCCAACATTGGCATATCAGAACTTAAGTATAGCGCATAAATAAGCCCAATATAAAATACATATCCAATTAAGAATAAAATTCCCATTGGACGGTTAATTTTACCAAAGATCAAAAGAAGGGTTGAAAAAAGAGCAGACACCCCAAACATAACCCAGATATCAAGCTTCACAACCTGTTCAGCAATAGCAGAATTATCAATCGGTTTAACTATTGATGTCACACCCATAATCATCAAAATATTAAAGACGTTCGATCCTAAAATATTTCCAACAATAATATCTGTCTGCTTTTTCATTGCCGCGATAAGACACGTTGAAAGCTCTGGTAATGATGTCCCGATAGCAATAACACTTAAACCAATAACATCTTCAGGAACGCCAATAATACTCGCAGCCGTCTTAGCGCCGCGCACTAAAAACTCTGCCCCTAAAGCAATTGATGCTAAACCAAGCGCCAAGAATAAAGCTGCCATAAACATGTTTTTAAATTCGGGCGCATCGGGCGCTTCAATTTCAATCTTACCTTTTGATGCTGCCCAATATTGCCAAATAACGTAAAAAGCCAACACAGCAATCATGAGCATACCAGCGCCTTGCGTGATGGCGCCAGACATCATGAAGTACATCATCAAGACCGTGGCCATCATCATCATAACAACATCACGAAGAATAGCTTTACGCACAGCGACAAGTGTTGCTACAGAAGCTGTTGCTCCAATCACAAAAAGAATATTAGCAATATTTGAACCGATAACATTCCCAATCGCGATACCTGGCGACCCTGCTAAATTTGCATTCACAGAAACCAAAAGCTCTGGCAGTGATGTACCAAACGCCACAATAGTAAAGCCAATCACAAGAGGTGAAATTCCAAATTTTCTTGCAATAAAAACGGCTGCATCAATTGTCCAATCTCCTCCTTTAAAAAGGAGATACATCCCAAAGCCAAGAGCACCAATTGCAAGAATAAGTAACTGTGTATCCATAAAATAAAACTTTCAAAAAATAAGCTAAGATATTTTCGTATGAATACGAAAACTAAAAAGATTAAGATAGTCCTTCATACAAAATATAAAGGTATAGTTCATTATGCCCCTTTTTGGCCATCTGTCCAATCAAGACCAAATCCAAAAGCGCGATCCATTTCCGCATGGCCAGGGAAATACTCTAAATAATTTGTCATACGAATTCCACCGCGAATATTTTCCAATCCTGCAACAGCGCATAAAGCCAACTCTTGGCGCTTTGCCTGCAAAGTAACAACCATTGGTTTTTCACTTGGCACACGAAGCTGTATTTGCGGACGAACGCATTCCCAACTTTTTGCGCCACCATATATATAAAGATAAACAACAATCCGTTTGATCTGATCCCATTTTTGACCATTCACTGTGATCATCTCATCTTCACCTTCAGCCTCACCTGTACGCTCATCACCCGACAATTGCATAAACGGCGCGTTATCAAAATCACCATAACGATCGCCAAATGCTTGGATAGCGCCGCGTGACCCATCAACAAGCTCATATAAACAACCAATATCGAGATCAACACCTTTATGCGAAGCAAAATCATCTTTTGAGCCAAGAAGCTTTTTTAAGAAGCTTTTTTTCTGCTGCTTTGGTTCAATATTATCCCACGCCGCGCCAATTTCAAATGTGTTCATCCCATCTTTAGGTGGATTGACAATCGCAGTTTCACCGGGGCGAGAGAGAAATTCTACACTTTGCGCGTCATCATAGGGACTTAAAAAACCTGCGGCACCCAAAGAGCGACCATGGCTTGAAAATTTAGCACGCCCTCGTGTTGCTTCTTCGAGAGAATGTTTTGATCCACTATTACTCATGATTATAACTCCACTTTAGGCTTTTCTTAATGAACAGTACTTTTTCTTTGTCACACTATATGCTAAATCATGGTCAAGTTAAAGAAATGACGTATGAAAACGCGTCTATTATAGAGAATTAAAAGGAAGCACCTAATGAGTTCATATCAATATGTTTATGTCATGAAAGACGTAACTAAAGTTTTTCCAGGCAGTAAGCCTCTCTTAAATGGTGTCACGCTTTCCTTCATGCCTGGCGCTAAAATTGGTGTTTTAGGGCCAAATGGCGCCGGTAAATCAACGCTTCTGAAAATCATGGCTGGCCTTGATAAAGAGTATGGCGGCGAAGCTTGGGCAGCGGATGGTGTACGTGTTGGATATTTAGAGCAAGAACCAGAGCTTAATAACAGCAAGAACGTTTTCGACAATATCATGGAAGGTATGGGCGATATTAAGGTGCTCGTTGATCGCTTTAACGCTATTGGAGCAGAAATGGGCGATCCTGATTGTGACATGGACGCTCTGATGGCTGAAATGGGTGAGCTTCAAGAAAAGATCGACGCCGTTGATGGTTGGGAAATTGACCGTACGGTAGAAATGGCAATGGATGCTCTTCGCTGCCCACCGAAAGACTCTGCCGTTGACAAACTATCTGGTGGTGAAAAACGTCGCGTGGCACTTTGCCGCTTATTACTCGAAAAACCAGATATGCTCCTTCTTGATGAGCCAACAAACCACCTAGATGCGGAAAGTGTAACGTGGCTTCAACGCTTCTTATCCGATTATACTGGAACAGTTGTCATGGTAACGCACGATCGCTACTTCCTTGATAATGTTACTGGCTGGATCCTTGAAATTGATCGCGGAACTGGCATTCCATATGAAGGCAATTACAGCGCCTATCTCGAAGCCAAAGCAAAACGTCTAGAACAGGAAGAAAAGCAAGAAGATGCCCGCCAAAAAACTCTATCGCGTGAATTAGAATGGATTAGACAAGGTCAAAAAGCGCGTCAGTCCAAGTCAAAAGCGCGTATTTCATCATACGAGGAGTTACTGAACGAATCTGAAAAATTAACAACGCGTACAGCACAAATTGTTATTCCAACACCGCCTCGCCTTGGTGATTTAGTTATCGAAGCCCAAAATATTTCCAAAGGTTTTGATGATCGTCTTTTAATTGAAGATTTATCGTTCAAGCTCCCACCAGGCGGTATTGTTGGTATTATTGGTGCTAACGGCGCTGGTAAATCAACATTATTCAAAATGATTACGGGGCAAGAGACTCCAGACAGCGGTAACTTTAAGGTCGGTGACACTGTTAAACTCGGTTATGTTGATCAAAGCCGCGATGATCTCGATCCGAACAAGAATGTTTGGGAAGAAATTTCAGACGGAAACGATATTTTGAAGCTCGGTAAGATTGAAATGCAGTCACGTGCTTATGTTTCTGCCTTTAATTTTCGCGGGCCGAATCAGCAAAAGAAAGTTGGACAGCTCTCTGGAGGGCAAAGAAACCGCGTTCATTTGGCTAAAATGCTTAAAAGCGGCGCAAATGTTCTCCTGCTTGACGAACCAACAAATGATCTCGATACAGAAACACTCTCAGCTCTAGAAGAAGCGTTAGAGCGTTTCCCAGGCTGCGCAGTGGTAATCTCGCACGATCGTTCGTTTCTTGATCGTTTGGCCACGCATATCCTTGCTTTTGAAGGAAATTCGCAAGTTGTATGGTTTGAGGGGAACTATGCAGACTACGAAGAAGACAGAAAACGCCGTTTAGGCCAAGATTCTGCCACTCCCCACCGCCTTAAATACAAACCCCTCAGAAAAGCTGGATAAGCATACGTAACGCTTATCTGTAAATTCACCCTGTTCTAGGCAATAAAACTCCTTTACAATCAAGGTGTTATTAACCTCTTTTTTACTCAAAAAAGGGTATATTCATCTCAAATTGGTATCACGCTCTTCCCTTGTGATACAATAAACCATTAACGATAAAACGATCAAAATTATAAGGCAATATAGCGGGGAAACCCCTGATAAACAAAGAAATGACGGTTAAAACGCAAGAATTATTGAAAGATAAATTGCGGGCTAAAAATGTCCTGCAATATATGCTTTTACCAAATATTATTCCGCAAATTAAAGAATTGGCGGGTTCTGGTTTTGGCTATTTTGCGTTTTTAATTGCAACTGTTTATAACGCCGTTCGAATTTTACCAACCAATCATCCATATCTCAATCCAGACAATATTGGTAAATATGGCTTACGCAAAGTTATTGCAGCTGCCGCCAATAATATTACGGTTAGTAGAAATAACTGGGATCAAATCCTGATTTTCATCGCTGTTCTTGCCGGAATTTTGCTTCTCGCTCTACAATTTCTTGCTCTTATCTTTATTATTTTTAATGGACAGGCCTTTGCGCAAAGTGGTCCAGGCGGTTTTAATGGTATGTTCAGTACACCAAACCCTACACAAGATGTTGCCTTTCAAATGTTGGACTATACTTTTGGTATTCCTAATTTTTTTGGGTCAGATGTTCTAACAGATGCCGCATACAATCCATCATTCCATGCGGCATTACATCAATTATTTAATTTTTATAACCTCGCTATTCTTGTCGTTGCCGTTATTGTTTTTCTTTACTATGTTATTGTCGTTGTCGCAGAGACAGCACAAACAGGAACACCGTTTGGCAAACGTTTTTCACACATATATGCCCCCATACGACTCGTTATTGCCATTGGTCTTTTGGTACCGCTTGCTTATGGATTTAATGGCGCGCAATATATTGTCCTTTCTGCTGCTAAAATGGGATCGGGATTTGCAACAAACGGCTGGATTCAATTCAACTCTGGTTTAACTAATCCAACGGGCGCTCCAGATGCCGCCCTTATTGGTTATCCTGATGCGCCAGATCCAAGATCGCTTATTTCCTTTATGTCTGTTGCCGTCGCGTGTCGCGAAGCTTATTTAGTCAATGAAAATATCACCATTGATGCTTATGTCTATAATGGTGCCGGGTATGTTGTATCAAATGTTAGCGCCTTTTCGATGGCGCAAGAAGCCAGTGAGAATGGCGCAATAGAAATCATATTTGGTGAATTAAGTCCTGCTGGCGCAACAGCGGGAACAGCGCCAAGAGCGTATTGTGGCTCGGTTACTGTTCCGTCTAATTTAGATCCAAGTGTAGGTGCTGTAGATGACGGAGGAGGTGGTGGTGGCACTATCAGTCTACAAGAACGCTACTTTAGAATTGTAAATTTTTTATGGGAAAGTGTTTATCTAAATTTTATTGGTCAACGTGTTGCTTACAAAAACAGCCCCACTATTATTTCTGCTGGTGGCGATGCTTGTATGATAACTGATCCTGGTGTTGACGACGATGACGGCAGTGCTCCTACAGGAGATAATTGCTACGTAAGCGTTAAGCCACCATCAAATTATAAAGATTCAATTGTTTCATCTATACGCTCCATTATAGACGCCGATGTTAATAACTACATAGATAATGCACGTTCAAGTGTAACATTTGATATGAGCACGGGCGTCCTTGACCGCGGCTGGGGTGGTGCGGGGATTTGGTATAGTAAAATTGCCGAAATAAATGGCGCTTACACTGTTGCTGTTTTAAACTTTCCACATTCTAATAAATGGCCAGAGGTTTTAGAATATGTTTTAACAGAAAAACGAAGAGAAGAAGCAAACACAACATCCTGTAAAATGTTTGAGCCAACGCTTCCTGAAGAAAGGTCAATCCGTTTAACAGGAGATCAAACTTATTACGCTCGCGTTATGGATGAAACATTTCAATATTGGCGTTGCCAAGGATCCGCATTAACAACCAACTTATTTTGGGATGCCTTTCAAGCCATCTTTGGCTTAAATGGCCTTTTTGACGTACGTGAAGATGTAACATATACTGACCCTGACGGCGCATCTGTCACTGTCTCCGTTCACCCGCTCGCTCAGCTCACCATTATTGGTAAAAGTCTGGTGGAAAGCGCTATTCGCAATATGGCCATGGCGATGGGCGCTTCGTTCTTTGGCGGCATGACCGAGCTATTAGGACCTTTCTCACAATCAGCACAAGCCGCAAGTGGATTTTTCGTATCTATTGCTACGATTGGCTTATCGATGGGATTTATTTTATTCTATATTCTCCCTTTCTTGCCGTTTATATACTTCTTTTTCGCCGTTGGTGCGTGGGTTAAAAGTATATTCGAGGCCATGTGTGCCGCGCCACTTTGGGCGATTTCACATTTACGCATTGATGGTGACGGGCTTCCTGGTAAAAGTGCGATGAATGGATATTTTCTAATTTTAGAAATATTCCTAAGACCGATTTTAACTGTCTTTGGTCTTGTTGCTGGAATGGCAATATTTGTTGCTCTTGCTATGATGCTTAATGAAATTTTTGACTTAGTTGTTGAAAATATTACAGGAACAGATTTAGGAAGCGGCACGTCATCAACAGATACCTTTGGTCGCTATATTGTTGATCAATTCTTTTTTACAATTGTTTATGCCGTTATCCTTTACATGATGGGTATTTCATCATTCAAAATGATCAACCTCGTTCCAAATAACATTCTCAGATGGCTTGGCTCTTCCGCTACAGCCTTTAGTGATAATACACAAGATCCAACCCAAGGTATGTCACAATATGCAGCTATTGGTGGTCTGCGCATTGGTGGACAGCTTGCTGGCGGGGCAAGTAAACTTAGTGAAAGTGCTGGTAGCTTAACAAATGTATTAGGGAGCAGGAACTAGATCATGATCTTATTAGCGCTCACTAAAAAACAAATTCTGCAGCATATGCTGCTACCGGGTATCGTGCCGCGTCTTAAAACTATTCTCAGTAATGGCTTTGATAATCTGGCTTATTATATGGCTCTTGTTTATCGCGCTGTTAACATCCTACCCAATAACCATCCTTATACCCAACGCTCTAATATAGGACGTTATGGTGTCATGCGCGTTTTGTCTGAAGCATCAAGCCATCTCACTTTTGATAAACATAATATTGATAAAATTATTATCTATTTTGCTCTTCTTGCAGGAATCTTCCTTCTTGCATTTCAATTTATTCTTCTATTAGCCGCCCTTATGGTTGGGCCTGCGTTGGCGCAACTACCAACAAGTTATTCAGGATTTATTACAACAGACAATCCTAATACGGATATTGCTTTTAGGCTTTTATCACAGGTTTTTGGAATTCCAGATCTCTTTGGCACAACAGTTTCATCGCCAACAACATTCCATACGGCAATGCATACATTATTTCAGTATTACAGCACTGGGATACTCGTCATTGCAAGCATAATCATTGCTTATTTTGTATTCGTTGTTTTGGCTGAAACGGCTCAAACAGGAACACCTTTTGGTAAGCGCTTTAATCACGTTTGGGCGCCAATACGCCTTGTTGTTGCCATCGGCCTTCTCATTCCAGTGAGCTATGGCATGAATTCCGCCCAATGGATTACCCTTCATGCCGCAAAATTTGGTTCAGGTTTTGCAACACAAGGCTGGATTAGATTTAATGAAGCCATGACTGAATCTTATCTTGGTGATACAGATAATTTAGTTGCTACACCCAATGTGCCCCGTTTACGTGAACTTGCCAATTTCATGATGATCGCCAAGGCCTGTAAATATGCGTATGAGGTTCAAACGGCGGGCTTAACAACAAGCGGCGGTGATGCAGCCGACATCGCTATTGAAGCATATCTAG
>PANS01000010.1 GCA_002708415.1 Micavibrio sp.
ACTAAAATTTACAAAACATAGTTGTATTTAATCTTGCTTAACGAAAGGAGATTGAAAATGGCAAACGTAGTAGGATTTACAACCCCATTAATGCGTCAATCAGTTGGATTTGATCGTTTCAATGATTTGTTCGAGTCGCTGTTAAACGATACTTCTGACAGTTTTGACAATTACCCCCCTTATAACATTGAAAAACTTGATGACGATAAATATCGGATTGTGATGGCTGTAGCTGGCTTTAACATGGATGATATTAATATTGTCATGCAAGGTGGTGAACTTAATGTATCAGGTCACATACAAAACAAAGAAGATACCGAAGATGGTATCCAAATGTTGCACCGTGGCATTGGTACACGCTCTTTCGAACGCACATTCAGATTGGCAGATTACATTCATGCCACAGGTGCGGACATGAAAGACGGTTTGCTGACTATTAGCCTTGTCAGGGAAGTGCCAGAGGAGAAAAAGCCTCGCATGATCCCGATCAACAGCTCTGCTAAGCAGATCGAAGGTAAAAAGAAGAACTAAGCTCTTCATTTCTTAAGCATTGTTGGAAATGTGCTGTCTACCTTGTGTTTAGGTAGGCAGCCCTTCCAGCCGATAGACAATGATTAGATTATAAGGAGAAAAACAATGAAAACTTTAAAACGTAAAAACAAATTAAGTAAGTTAAAAACAGGTGTTTGTGCCCTTGCTATAACAGGTGCTTTATTAATACCAAGTTCCATTGCCTTATCTGCAAACGATAATGCATCTATTGAAGCAGATAAGAAAGTAGAGAAAAACACTCAAAGCCAAACCAGTGAAAAGCGTAAAGAGGTTCTTTCTGACGCTGTGATGGCTCTACAAGAAACCAGAGTTGCCTTAAAAGCACTGGATGATGGTAAAAGTAAAGAAGCTCTTGCCGCGTTGGAAAAAGCAACAGGCAAGCTAGAAATCATTCTGGCGCGTGACCCTGCCTTGGCTTTAGCTCCCACAGGCGTTAGTGCAATGACACATGATATCTTGGGATCATTAGAAGCAGTAAAAGAAGCACGTAAAGAAGCCGAAGATTTGCTTGAAGATGGTAAAGTGCAGGATGCTCGCCGTTTAATTGGCAGTTTAGCCAGTGAAACAGTGATTAGCACGATGAACTTGCCGTTAGCAACATATCCTGATGCCATTAAAGAGGCTGTCAGATTGATTGATGCTGATAAAACCGAAGAAGCTAAAATTGTTTTACAAACAGCTTTAAATACACTGGTTGTTACAAAAACAATTATACCGCTTCCGGTGGTGATTGCAGAAAACCTTCTGAAAGAGGCTGAAGCCTTAGCCGAAAACAAAGAGCGCACAGAGGAAGAAAGTAAAAAACTTTCTGATCTTCTCAAGATGGCTGAGAATGAAATAGAACTGGCTCAAGCTCTTGGCTACGGCACAAAGAAAGACTTTGATATCTTTTATAAAGAAATTGATTTAATCCGTGAAAAAACCTCTGACGGAAAGTCAGGAGAAGGTTTCTTTAAAAAGATCAAAGATAGTATGGCAGGTATGTTTGATGAGTCTCAAGCACCTGAGGAAACAACCTATAACAACTAAGAAAGGAGGCAAACATGATGAAAAAATGGACGAAAGACATGCAGGTCTCTTTAAATCGACTGCTAAGAAATCTGCAAAAAACCAGAAAAATGACTCAATGTAAAAACTAAATATGAAAGGAGAAAATAAAATGAGTCTTGATATTAAAAAACTAAACCCATGGAACTGGTTTAAGCATGAAGAAGATGAAAAATCCCGTGATGTTTCATCAAATCAACAGCGGAGGCATAGCGGGAGCAATCTTCCGATGGCTTACCAACATGATCCATTGTGGGGAATCCACAGAGAGATCGATCGTCTCTTCGATGATGTCTTTTCACAATTTAGCTTGTCGTCGCAAAGTAGAGGCGTTCCGAGCTTATTGGGAAAAACATCCTCTATGGATCATGTATCCAACGCCTTTCTCAAGCCAAATGTGGACATCAAGGAAAACAAAAAGAACTACAAAATCTCCGTTGAAGTCCCCGGCGTTGAAGAAAGCGATATTAAATTGGAACTTGTCGATGGATCACTCGTCATCCGAGGAGAAAAAAGACACGAAAACGAAGAAAAGGATGAACACTATCATAGCGTCGAACGCTCATACGGCTCATTCCAGCGTGTCCTCGCACTCCCAGAAGATGTAAACGAAGATGATATTGACGCGAAGTTCAAAAACGGCGTATTAACAATCACAGCTCCCCGCAAGCAACTTGCGAAACCAAAAGAAAATACAAAGGTGATTGATATTAACCGCGCCGCTTAAATACAAAGTGAGATAGATTTTCTCACTTATCAAGAGCCTGCGTTCCCCCTGCGCGGGCTCTTTTGTTAAGCAATATAAGGTAATGAACTTGCCTGTGTTAAAGTATTGTCACACACACTAATTATTTTAAATTTTAGTCAACAGTTTACTGTTTAATTGTCAATTAAGTCACTGTAAATAAACAATAATTATGCTTGAAACTCTGGTCTCAAGGTATATACTGTCTTTAGTTTATGAAGGTATATAGTTGAACAAACCTTAGGTTGTTGCACATCGTGAATGAGAAATTTACAGCGTATTACAGAGTAAGTACGGATCGTCAAGGCGCGTCCGGGTTAGGGCTGGAAGCCCAAAAAGAAGCCGTTAAAAATTACATAGCGTCCTGTAAGGGAACATTAGAAATAGACTTCATAGAAGTAGAGACTGGAAAAAAGAACAACCGAGAAGAGCTTAATAAAGCGATTGAATATTGCCGTAGGCACAAGACAACTTTGCTGATAGCAAAATTAGATAGATTATCAAGAAACATACATTTTATTACGGGCTTGATGGAGAGCAAGATAAAATTTATCGCCTGTGACAACCCATATGCTAATGAGTTGACCCATCACTTAATGGCCGCTTTTGCAGAACATGAGCGCAAAATGATAAGTGAGAGAACAACCCACGCCCTCCGCGCGGCAAAAGTGCGAGGTGTCAAGCTTGGCACTTACGGTAAGACGCTGGCAAAACAGAATAAGCAAAAAGCCAATCAATTTGCCTTGAAGCTGGCTCCGGTAGTGTTGGACATCAGAGCGCAGGGCGTTGAGACTATTCGCGGCATTTGTAATGAGCTGAATAAACGCAATATCCGCACATCCCGTGATAATCCTTTTTACCCTGCGACAACACATGCGCTGTTAGAACGGATTGATCGTCTCCCATCAGTTTGAAACCAGTGCAAAATACGGTATTTGATTAAATCAATGGCTTAGCTATATAAATTGAAACTGGTTTCAATTTTTCACAACATAGTTTCTTCTATTAGGTTAGGAAGTAAGAAATAATAGAAGTTATGAATAGAGTTAATAGAGAAATAAGATATAGATCAAAAAATCTCCCTTCATTTAATCCTGATGTTGTTGTAACAGATGAAAAAGGTCATTTCGATCATATCAGTTTAACAATCCCGTTTCGGGTTTTAACATTTCAAAATGCCCAGAAATACACACAGTTTCGCCATGAGTTTTTAGAACACCGAATTACTTTTTCAGATAGAACCAGTCATGCTCCAAGAATAAGAGAAACAGACTGGCTATTTTCAGGTTGTATCAACTTCCGCCATTCTCATGCTGATGCAGATGAAGGCGTTATCGAATGCTCTGTTTCTTATGAACTTAATCTCAATCTCAGCCGATTTATTCATCACGCATTTCAAAAGCTAGGCCGTGATGTTGAGAGTTTTTCGGTTGAAGTACTGGAAGCATTAGACACAAGGGAGCTATTAAGAAAAGAGACAATTCCAACAGAAAACTATTCCTTAGATTTGAGGGATAATTATATACCACACCAGATTTTTAAAAATGTGTCGTCATGTGATGCGTTCCTCAGATTATACATTGAAAGTGTAATTCATTTTTTAAATAACTGTGTCGAACAAAGTTATTTGTCTGTGCTGGATGAAGAGCCTTCAGATATTGATTACAGAGAGATTGAAGCAGATTGGATCATTAATGATTGTGAGGCGTATTTCGAGTTTGCAAAAGGAGATGCCCTGTCTTTTATTCAAAACACATGGCGGGGGTTTCGATCTATATTTTTTAATGCCGAAAATAGAACATTCCCTTTAATACAACTAATAGAACAGGTTGATAGGAATGGCCAAACGGTTACGGTATCAGAACAACTTAATCGAAACTGCATGACGCTTTATGCGGATTTGGGCGTGGAGGGTTTAAGGCTCATTGTATACGCCAAAACCTATAAACGTATACGCTTTGAAGTGCGGTATAATAGGTCGATCCGGCCATTATTTGATGGGACGGACTATGCGAATATCGGCGGAGAATTTGAAGATATTTTTACCGCTTTACATGCCTATAAAGCTCTTGCAAAAGAGCGTGTGCAGATGGTTATCAATGCGCTTCCTGATCTCAATCGCACCGAGCGGATGGATTATAATGATTTTGCTGTATTTCTGACGAAACTGGCGCGGATGCATCAAAAATATCAGGCAGAAACAAGGTTAGATGAAATTCTATCTATCCTCATTAATAATGATGGTATCGTTGTTAGGCGTAATACAAACAACTACAGGCTAATGGAGTGCTTGGAAAGAGAGTTTATAGTCAAAAAGCCAAGAGCCACCAGACAAGCTCCTAGAGGCGAACAGAGATATATCCTCAACTCCCGTTACGTTGACGTTGTGCAAGCTTTCAGAGATGTTTTTGGAGGAGTAGAAAATGATGATGAAGAATAGATTTTTTGGATAAGCCTGCTATGCTGATTTGATGACTGCAGATAATACACTTCACATTTACACTCGTGTTTCTACAACGACACAGGAAGAAAAAGGTACCTCGCTAGAAAGCCAAGAAAAATTAGGTATTAAAAAAGCTGAAGAGTTGGGCTTTAAATACAGAGTATGGAACGAAGGTGGTGCAAGTTCTAGTTATGAGCATTTTGAAAATCGTCCTGTGCTACTCCAATTGCTCCATAAAATTGACCATGATGAGGTAGGGCATCTTTGGGTATACAATAATGATAGGCTATCCCGTAATGAGGTAACAGCACAACAAATACGCATAGCTATGCAAAAACACGGGGTTAAGCTTTACACAAAAGATGGAATATTTGATCTTAATAATCCACAAGATAACTTTATTAAGACATTATTTGATGGTCTTTCTCAGTTCGAAAATGCACTCCGTGCTGATCGCACGAGAATGGGGAAGCTTGTAAAAGTAAAGGAAGGTTTTTGGCAGGGCGGCTCAACACCTTTTGGCTATCAAACTGTTGATAAAAAACTAGTTCTACACCCAATTGAGAGCGAATGGGTCAAAAAGATTTATCAGTGGTACGCAGATAGAAAATCAATAGATGAAATAAAAAGAGAAATGGATAAAAGCGGTGTTAAACCTCGCCGTGGAAAGCCTATATGGTCTCACGGCTCTATCAATAAACTTTTGCAGAATACCCATCACAAAGGTGAATATACATACACAGATAAATCAACTGGTGAAGTAGTAGAGTGTAAATGCCCTCCTATTGTTTCAAAAACTTTATGGAACAGATGCCAAGATAACCGTAAGAAAATTTTACAGCGTAAAGGTCAAACAATGAAAACGACGCATTTTTATATGCTTCGTGATTTAATGTATTGTGGACATTGCGGAAGTCACATAGCAGGTCGTAAGAAAAAAGCTAAATACGAAAATTTTTACTACTGTCCTAAAAAAGAACGCGATTGGAAAAACAATCCTCCTGCGGAAGAAGAAAAATGGAAGCGTGGTAGAGGTTGTTCTATGACACGCTCTCTCAATATTGATGCGACAGACAAACTAGTCTGGAATACTGTTAAATATGCGGTAACAAAAGCAATGTTCGAAGATGTACCAGACTTCAATGAGGTGCTTCGATCAATAAAAGAAAAAGAACAAAAATCTGAAGCAGAAGTAAAAGAAACAAATAGAAAAATTGAAAAACATAAAAGAGAGCTTCGGCAGATTAGAAACCAGATAGCTGATGTAGAGACGCAGATACTTCTTGGGAGAAAAGAAGGTGATATTGGTGATAGGATTATAGAGAACCTTGAGGCTGAACATAACAGGGTACAGGAAGAAATAGAGCAGCTAGAAATGAACTCGAAAATGAGTTCAAATACATATGAAAGTTTGCTAAACGCAGGAAAAAGCTTTCAGCACACTTTGAAAAAATCAAACAATTTTGAAAACTTAACGCCACAAGAGAAAAAGGACTACTTAACCAAAATTATAGATACAATCACTGTTTATTGGGATGAGGAAAAAGCTGAGCATCAGCTAAAGATAGATTTTATTTTAAAGAACTTTAATGATAACCTTCCGTTTGGTGGGATTGTTAAATCCAAAGATCTAGATGCAACCCTAAAAAAAAAGACTTTAAAGGATGGTATATCCCTCAAAAATCATAACCCCCCAACTGTACAAACAAGTCACGCCCGAATTATTACGACCATGCATCAGCGCTGTTTTTAACCACCGATGGTGAGCTTTACGGCGTGGGTTACAACAGCAATGGTGAGCTGGGTAACGGAACAACGGCGCATCAATACACGCCTGTTCGATGCGGTGCGATCACGGATATTGAAGATGTTGTGATTTCAGGTTTGCCGCACACTGTGTTTGCCATACAAAATAATGGCCGTTTATGGGTATGGGGCTGGAATAATAATGGACAACTTGGTCTTGGTGATACGACCCAACGTTTAAGCCCTGTATTGCACAGCACATTAACCAATGTGAAAAAGGCGATCCCAACATCTGGTTATGCCACAAATGGCTCAAGTGGTCAGGGTCACGGCGTTGTTTTGCTCCATGATGGCACAATATGGACAGCCGGATACAACGGGTACGGTCAGCTTGGTCAAGGTGATACCACCAACCGTACCAGCTTTACCCAAATCACCTATAGCAAAACCTTTGTTGATATTGCCACGGGTGATGGTCGTTATCCTTCTGTTGGTGCAATCACGCCTGATAAAGAGCTGTATCACTGGGGCTATAATGGCTATGGCCAGCTCGGCACCGGTAACACCACCAATCAATCATCACCGTACAAACCCAATGCACCGTTCCAAGGTTCGGTTGAGAAAGTTTCTTATGGCGGTGGTTCAAGCTATGAGGGCTGTATTGTTGAAGCTGAAAACAAACTCTGGGCGGCTGGATATTCCGGTAACGGTAATCTGGGGATCAATTCAGCATCCAATACAAACAACACCTTTAAACGGGTGTTGGGGCAATCTGGCGAGATTGAGCATTGGGATTGTTTCGGACAAGGCACATCTGATTGGGGGCTTGGGGTTTTATACACCGATGGCCGTGTGGATGCTTGCGGAAACAGTAATTCTTACGGCGAAACAGGCACGCACCCATCCAACCTGCACGATGTTCGTAATCTAACAAACGTTATCTTCTAAGGAGAAAATCATGACAATAAAATCATATTTGCACAGCAAAGCGCCGCGCTTTGCTGAAAGTAAAATCGCGCCTATTCATCTGGCCGATACAAACGGACGGCACTATTACGCTTTTGCCGATAAGGTAAAGCCACCCAAAGGCGGGAAAAATGTTAGCGATGAAGAATTGCAAAAAATTATCCCAGATAGCTTGCTTATTCGTCAGATCAAGGAAGAAGCCGGACGGCGTATCACCAAGATTGCACCTGTATGGAAACAGCAAAATGCGCTGGCCGATCTGTATCTTCTCGGCGGGCACACAGATTTGAGCGGCGAAGAAGATGAGCGCCTCACCAAAGCACAAGATTTGCTGACACAGGTGCAGGTGTTACGTCAGCGCTCAAACGAGATTGAATCTTCATTCTTAGACGGTATGGCGGTGGATTACCTAACGGATCAGGCGTGGGAGGAATCAGAGGATGCCGAATAACGCATTATCTGAAGCGCTGCGTGAAGCTTATGCCTCTGCTCCCAGTGATGTTGTGATTTTACACACACTAGAGCTTCGCCATCCGTCTTTCGTTGATGATGACGATAGCTCTATAGCCATTCGGGTGGTGCGGGATAATCAAAACCTCACCGCCCGCATGGAAGCGACTGCGCCGTTAAACGCTGGTGAAATGGTGGAATTTATCGCCATGGGTTTTGATTTGGAATTACCGCCTGTTGATACCGCACCTGTGCCTGAAATCTCCATCACGCTGGATAATGTCAGCCGTGAGATTGTGACGCATTTGGATCGTGCTGCCGAAAGTCAGGACAAAATCGAAATCACCTATCGTCCGTATTTGTCTGATGATTTGGAAGGGCCGCAAATGGACCCTCCATTTACGCTGGTATTAACGGAGGTCAGTGCCGATGCCTCCCGCGTGACGGGCAAAGCCCGCATGCTGGATGTCGGGAATAAAGCCTTTCCATCGGAAACATATATTGCCCTCAGATTTGCAGGGCTAACAAGATAAGGAGTCGCGATGACACACTGGGCAACTGAATATATTGGAAAGCCATGGGTCGTGGCGAGTGACGGTCCTGATGAATATGATTGCTGGGGCTTGGTGGTGGCAATTCACAAGCGCCTTTATGGGCGGGATTTAACCATTATCCCCGTGCAGGAAAATAATCTGCGCCAGCTGATAAAAACCATTGATGCTCACCCGGAGCGTGCGAATTGGGATGTCGTAAACAAACCACAGGAAGGCGATATCGCGCTGATGCGCCAGTCACGCCATCCGATTCATGTTGGCATCTGGCTGGATATTGACGGTGGTGGGATGCTCCACTGCATGCAAGGCGCTGGGGTGGTGTTTCAAAACTTACACAGCTTGGCACTGACAGGCTGGAAAATCGAAAATTACTATCGTTACAAAGGACATGACGCTCATGGCGCAGATTGCCATTCATCATAACCCGTTTCATCTGCACCGGAATGTAGATCTGTTTCAACCGCGTATCGGGCAAACTGTGCGTGGTTGGCTGGATGAACGCGGCATTGCTGAGTTTTCGAAGCCCACATTGTGCCTTGTTGATGGTGAACCTGTTTTGCGTAAAGACTGGGCGCTGGTGGTCATTGCCAAGGATATGGTGGTGAGCTTTATCACACTCCCCCAAGGCGGTGGTGGTGGCGGTAAAATCCTGCGAACGGTTTTGACCATTGCTGTGATGGTTGCCGCGCCTTATGCAGGTGCGGCGCTGGCTGGAACGCTGGGTGTGACTAGTGCCATTGGTACATCGCTTTTAACCGCTGGGATTGCGCTGGCAGGATCGGCACTTTTAAATGCGCTTATTCCACCGCCCATGCCCAGCTCGGCGATCAGTAATTATAATGCGACCAGTCCAAGCCCGACATATTCCCTGCAGGCACAGGGAAACCAAGCTCGTCTTGGTGAGCCAATTCCTGTGGTTTACGGTCGGCATGTGGTGTATCCCGATTTTGGCGCGACGCCATATTCGGAGTTTGTGAATAATGATCAGTTTTTATTCCAGCTCCACGTCATTGGTCAGGGTGAATATGATTTAGAGACCATCCGCATTGAAGATACGCCAATCAGCTCTTTTGACGAGATTGAATACGAGATTATTCAGCCCGGTGGAAATGTAACGCTCTTTGATACCGATGTGGTAACTGCGCCTGAAATCGCAGGACAAGAGCTTCTTTCTACTGGTGACGGTGGTGACTGGGTTGGGCCGTTTGTTGCCAATCCATCTGAAACGCAAACAACGCTTCTGGCGCTGGATATTATCCTGCCAAAAGGTCTGTATTACGCCAATGACAATGGCGGTCTTAATAACCGCACGGCTTCATGGGATATTGAAGCCCGTTTAATTGACGATGACGGCGCGGCGCTGGGCGGGTGGTTTAATCTGGGATCAGAAAGCATCACAGACAACACCAACACGGCCATTCGTAACACATACAAATACACTGTTCCCGCTGGGCGATATGAAGTGCGCGGCATTCGTACCAATGCCAAGGATACCTCAGCGCGTGCAGGCAGTGATTTGAATTGGAATGCGCTTAAAGCCTATCTGGTGGGCGATGATCAGTTTGGCGATATCACGCTTCTGGCCATGAAGATGCGGGCAACGGATAACTTGTCTCAACGCTCATCCCGCATGGTCAATTGCATTGTTACGCGAAAATTAAAGATTTGGGACGCTGTGAACGGTTGGTCTGCACCGCAGGTAACGCAATCTATCGCATGGGCATGTGCGGATATTCTTAAAAGCGCTTATGGCGCAAAATTGGAAGATAGCCGTATTGATCTGCAGGCGCTGGTGGCGCTTGATACTGTATGGAGCGCACGCGGAGATACATTTAACGGCGTATTCGACCGTAAACTCACCGTGTGGGATGCTTTGTCGCAAGTGGCACGCTGTGGCCGCGCTGTCGCCTTTTTACAGGGCGGTCTGGTGCGGTTTGTCAGGGATGACCCTAAAACCCTCCCAGTGGCGCTGTTCTCGCCCCGTAATATCGTGAGAGGCAGTTTCAAGATCGACTATGTGATGCCAGGGGAAGATACGGCGGACAGTGTCACGGTTGAATTCTTTAACCAGAAAACATGGAAGCCCGATGAAATCACCGTCAGCCTGCCTGACAGCAGTGCAGAACAACCCGCTACGGTATCGCTTATCGGATGCACCAATAAAGATCACGCCATGCGTGAAGGTCTTTATATGGCCGCTGCCAATCGCTACCGCAGGCGCATGGTGAGTTTCAAAACAGAACTGGAAGGGTTGATTCCAACTTACGGAGATCTCATCGCCATATCACATGACATGCCGCGCTGGGGTGAAGCCGGTGATGTGGTGGGGTATGACGCACCATATTTGGAGTTATCGGAAAGCGTTGGCTTTGCCGAAGGTGATGCACATTACGTCGTTCTACGGAAAAAAGACGGTTCGGTGAGTGGGCCGTGGCTGGTAACCGTTGGCGCACATGAACGACAGGTAGAGCTGGACGAAGAACTGGATTTTACACCCTACACAGGAAGCGAAGAAGAACGCACCCATTTTGCCTTTGGTATTGGTGAGCAATGGGGCGTTTTGGCGCGTGTGAATGCCGTTAAGCCGCGCGGTGATCTTATCGAGATTGCGGCGGTGGTAGAAAACCCGCTGGTGCATACGGCGGATCAATAAACCCAATCAACAATAAAAAAATAGGAGTAAACAAATGTCCCTTGTCGAATGGGGCCTGCTGTTTGGCGTGCTTGCCAACGGTGTCGGTCTTTTAATTGCGCTGGTTAAGGTGGTCGCGTGGATTTCATCACATATTGCCACGATCAATGAACGCCTCAACCACATTGAAAATCAGGTGAACAACGATATCACCGGTCGCAAAGTCGTCGGCGAAATGCGTCAAGACATTGCAGTCATCAAAACCCAGATCACCGACATTCGGGACGATCTGAAAGCTTTACGTACACCACTTAACTAACCTCAAACGAAAGGAAAACACTATGTTGACACTACTTGGAAGTTTATTGGGCTTTTTCTCATCCGCATTCCCGGATTTTTTAAAGCTCTGGCGCGATCATTCAGACCGCAAACACGAGCTGGCCATTCTCGACCGGCAAATGGAGGCGCAACGTCAAGGCCACACGCAGCGTTTAGAAGAAATACAGGTGCAGGCCGATATTGCCGAAAGCAAGGCGCTGTACAGCCACGCCAGCCAGCCTAGCGGCGTAAAATGGGTGGAAGCGTTGCGGGCATCGGTGCGTCCTGTGATTACTTATGCATTTTTCATCCTCTTTGCGGTGGTGAAAACGGCAGCGCTTTATAAGCTGTTGAGTCAGGGTGTCGGCATTACCGATGGGCTGATTGCCGTGTGGGATGGCGAAACGCAGGCCTTATTTGCGGCTGTGATGTCATTCTGGTTTGGTCAGCGTGCCTTGGCGAAATTCCGCTCTAACCCTTGATAAATAGCATCTTATTCACTTGATAAGCTTCGGGAACGAAGCGTTACTGTGATTGTAAAAAGCAATACAGAACAAGGAAACAAACGAATGAGCAAACTATTTTACAAAGCCATGATCGAAGACATACAAAACGAAAAATGCACCGATGCGGAGTTAGAAGCTCTGGTCGGTGCATTTGAGCATACAGTCAAGAGAATGGTCACCACGCTGGCGCGTAAAGCTTGGTACGCGTTGGAAGATTTTGCCACATCCAAACAAAACGGCATTGATCGCTTTACGCTCATGATAGAGCGCAAAAATGTCCTCGGGCAAGAGCAATGGCATGGCACGTTTGAATACGGCAGCAAGAACCTCAAAATCATAGGAACATTAGAAAAATGAGACACATCACACAAGACGGATTGAACCTTATCAAACGGTTCGAGGGTTTCTCTCGGACCGTTTATTTTTGTCCCGCTGGTTACCCGACCATCGGTTACGGCCATGTTGTGAAATCGCATGAAGATTTCTCAAACGGCATCACGGAAGGGCAAGCGGAAGAACTATTACGCCAAGATGCTGTTATCGCCGAACGGGCTGTTTTACGCCTGATTAGCGTACCACTCACAGACGGTCAATTTGATGCGCTGGTATCCTTTGCTTACAATCTGGGTGGCGGCGCGCTTCAACGCTCCACACTACGCCGTAAAATCAACCGCGAAGAACACGCCGAAGTGCCAGAACAATTCATGCGCTGGGTCTGGGCGGGTGGCCGTAAGCTTAAAGGGCTGGTTCGGCGCAGAAAGGCTGAGGCCGTTCTTTATGTGACATGATTAACCTACCTTCCCACAATTTCCTGTTTATCTGAATCATAACGATAATTCACAATGTCGCCGTTCAGCACGAAATTTATTGTTTGCTCAATTATATCTAATGGCGCAATAAACCATTCACGAGGTGTGTGGCGCTGGCCATCACCGTCAAAAATATCAATGTTTAGGCAAGATGATCCGAAGAAGGTGTGGAGCAATTGTTCCAGCTTTTGCGGATTCATATTGTAACATTGATACGCCTCTACGATGTGAACCGGTGCCATTAGATATGTTGGTTCGTTTTCCGCATTTTTGATACGCTGTTCTACAGGCACAGTCGAAAAGCCGATTTTGTAGAGATCGTTGATTTCCTGAATATCAGGCTTTGTGCTTAACGAGCGCAAGACGTAAATATAACCTGTTGCTTCATCTTCTTCGGTAATATTACTAAATCCATCCAGCAAGCGATCTTCATGTTCAGTCACGCGGCGACCGTCTTTATAAAGCTCTGCTGCCAGTGAGCGCAAAAGCATATCGGACTCTGTGCCATTCTCAAAAATACAACGCAATCTGGCATTCTTTTTACCATTGCTCTTTTCAACATCGCCAACCTCAGCCACATAGAGCAGTATGCCTTTAAGAACAAAGAAATAACCTTTTTGGATTTGTTGCTCGTTCTTAAACGGCCAGAGCTTTCTTTTACCAGCTGTCAGATCTGCCTGACATTGAGTGAATTTCGTCTCGAATGTTTCAAAATCTTTGCACGGTTTACGGCTGGCAACGTAGTCAGGCATCGTTGTTTCTTTTGAGACGTGCTTCAGCGTAAAAATGCTCTCCGCTTCATTGCCTAAAATTCCCAAATCATCGTCGTCAAAAATATCGTCAATAGAGCTGATTTCTTTGCGCTGGACATTGAGCAAGCCATGTTCATCAAGGCTTGCAAGAGCTTCCATCTTCTCAGCACTCTCACGGATACCGTTAAGGCGAGCGTAAAGCTGGTGTTCTTGAATGCCTTTGCCACTTTCAGGTTCTCGTCCATTCTCTGCAACAAACTGATTGATTTGAGTAAAGGATGCAATGAGGCGTTCATCTGCAGTGGCGGCGGCAGATTGCTTAGGCTTAACATTCAAAAGCCCTAAATCATCGTCGTCTATCAGTTTTAGTAAATCGTCCTTATCCACTCAATCATACCTTATAAATTTTGCTGCCTGCGCTGGTTTTGAATATAGATCAGAGCCTCAGCCAAGCGCTGTTCTAACGGGTCAACTGCGTTAATATTTGGTTGCTCACCATTATTGTTTTGAACAAAGCTCTTAATCTTGGGCCACAGCAACATGGCTTCTTCATCTGTCATTTGAATGCGGGTGGCTTCAATCGCTTCTTGGATGACGCGGAACACCTGTGCTGTCACAGATTTAGATAGGATTTCAAAGGCAGCTTGGAATGGGTTAACGCTATCAATCAAATCAACATGCAGGTCATCGATATTCACAAACTTACCAGCCATACGAATAAAGCGTTTATCGCCAGTTTCCTTGATCTCACCGTTCTTAATAACGGAATCAACCACCACATGCTGACGCACTTCTTCTACTTCCGCATCTGACAGCTCTGGGTACTTGATCTTGATAATTTTCGGGATCATCACCTTGTTAATCACTTCTGGATCAACATTGCCCGGTAGAGCCTTGATCATTTTATCATCCTGCAGAATGCTGGCTTTGAGATCATTCAAATCAGATTCCACAATCTCTTTCACACGTTTGGATGATGGCTCTTTAAATCCACGGATTTTTATCTCTCCAGGTTTAGCTTCGTCATCATCTGAAACCTTTGCTCTGAATTTGAAATTCGGCGCGAGAACCTGCTCCATAAGCAAAGAGCAAGTGATGGCTTTTAGCATGTTGTTCACAGACAATGTCACCACATCATCTTCCGCATCTGGCTGTGCAATTAGGTTTGTGAACTGGGCATGGGTTTTATTGTCGCTGTCACGCGTACAACGCCCGATAATTTGAATAACTTCTGTTAAAGAACCACGATACCCCACAGTCAACGCATGCTCACAATACGGCCAGTCAAATCCTTCCTTTGCCATGCCAAGCGCAATGATCAAATCCATGTCGTCTGGAGTTTCAATCTTGCGAAGGTACTCTTGCACGCGGTCACGGCCATCTTCTTCGACAAGATTGGCAATTTTTAGCACTTTTCCATCTGTGCGACGCTTCAAATAGATAATGCCAGTGTCGGCATCCTGATAGTCAACCTCACCAATCATATCCAAAATGGTGTCGACCTCTTGGTATTTATCCTTGGTGGATTCACCAGCATTGACGTTTGGAATATGCAGGATTGTTTTCTTATCCGTATCCAGCACCTCATCAATCGCACCAGTATATTTACCTTGATAGAAATGGTAACCAATTCCCAAGGATTTTAGGTAATTATAGCCGTTAAGCTGCTCGTAATAGTTATAAGTGACCTTGGTGAATTTGGCCTCATCTTCGGGCATGAGAACCGGCACACCATCGCCACGGAAATATGATCCTGTCATCGCCACAACATGGGCGCTGGACTTGGTCATGATGGAATGGAGCAATCCACCCAAGCGACTGTTTTCTTTATCTGCAGATACATGGTGAAATTCATCAATCGCAAGTAAGCAGTTATCAAACTTGCTCTCATCGATCTGTTCAAAGGCAAAGCGCAACGTCGCATGCGTACAAATCAAGATTTGCTCATCACCCTCCATAAAGCGAATAAACGCATCCACCTTGCTTTTATCGCCACCCGGGGTGCAGAGGTTATATTTATCGTTAGGCTCCCAGTTCGCATAAAAGCCGTATTCTTTAAGGTCAGTGTTGCCAAATGAGCCACCGATAGATTTTTCAGGGACAGCCACAATAACTTTCTGCAAGCCTTGATTGACCAACTTATCCAAAGCAATAAACATCAACGCACGAGATTTACCTGAAGCGGGTGGTGCTTTCAGTAGAAGGTATTGAGCATCACGCGCAGAGTAAGCACGTTCCTGCATTTCCCGCATACCCATAGAGTTGGTTTTGGTGCTTTCCCCAGTCTGGGCGTATGTGACGTCAACGATATTTGGCATTATTTTTTATCCTTTGTTTTATCTTCAATGATGTAAACATCGTCAGAGGTCTTTTTAAGAGATTTCATAAAATCTCTTTGATTAAGCGTTTCAAGCTGTCTCTTCGACATTTCTTGCAGCTTATTAAAACGATCTTTTTTATCTATACCATCTCGGATCATTTCAGCATTTAAACTTTCAGCATTAGATACAATAATAAGCTCATTTATGCTGGCTGAATCACGGACATTTTCACCGTTTTTGTGTCTTTCGGGGTTTGCCTGTTTCCACTCTTTGGCAGTCATGCCAAAAATCGCAACATTTAAAATATCTGCCTCTTCTGCATATTCCCATTCTTTGCGCCACTTCTTTGAAGTAGGTATCACATGATCTTTAATGGCATCGGTATGCAGTTGATAATTTGTTTTGCTGATAAGGCGTTTCACATCCCATTCTAAATTATACTCATTGCTTTCAATTTCTTTTAAGCGTTGATAATCTTTTATTAGATAAAATA
>PANS01000011.1 GCA_002708415.1 Micavibrio sp.
CAAGTTGTGTCTATGTCTAATTTTTGTCCGCACTTCCAAGCCAAATTATCGGAAGGTAGTATTGAAAAGCTTTGTGGTTCTTTTGAGAAGGTTGTGCGTTGCCGTTATCACGGATGGGCGTTTAATGCCAAAGGCGAGTGCGTTGAAATACCACAATTAGAAGAAGGGCAAGCAATTCCAAAAGCCGCGCATATCACAACATTTAAGACCGATATTAAGCATGACCTCGTCTGGGTTTGTTTAAGTGGTGATCCAATTACAGATATCCCTACATTCCCTGAAACGGAAACGCCCGATATGGTGCAAACAGGGATGCAGTATTCAAGCCCTTGGAATGGAAGCCTTGTGCGTATGGTCATGAGCGTCTTAGATGATTATCATTTTCCATGGCTTCATGAAGGTATTCTTGGCACACGCGATAAGCCTTTGCCACCAAAACGCACAATTACATGGAACGGAAATGAGTTGAAATCCGAATTTACGCAATTCCAACCAAGCAATGTAACCAATGCTATCAATGATAATAAAGAAGGCTCTGATGTGCATTATCAGATGATTGTTGATATGCCGAACATTATTCGCTTGGTTAAAGAAAATGAGGATGGCGGAAAATACGTGGTGCAATTCTTTCCACACCCTATCTCATTTGACCAAACTGCTTTATTCTGGCGCGTAGCAAGAAATTATGACACCTCGCCAGAGGGGGAGCAGAAAATTATTGAAATGGAGAGCCTTATTCAAAGCCAAGATAAAGACCATGTAGGAATGCAAAAACCGTGGATCATGGGGCCAACTCCAATTAAGGGAGCAGATGATGCTTTGGTATCTTATCTAAAAGGCCTAGGTAAATTTGGTATATCGCCGCGCATATAAGAAACGAAGGGGAAAGAAAATGATTGTATATTTTGATTTAGATGGGACGTTATTAAATTCCAGCCAATGCTCGGTAGTCACAGCGCAAGATACTTTTAGAAAGTTTGTTGGATTTGAACCTACCGCAGAGCAAATCATTGAAAAAATGGGCATTCCGATTGAAGTTAGCTTTCGAGAACTGTCGGACGGTAAAATCAATGATGATAATTGGGACGAGGTCGCGACTTATTTCAGAGCCACATATAAAGAAAATTCAGATAAATATACGTCCTTATATGATGGTGTAGAGGCTTTTCTTAAACGCTTAAAAGAGCAAACGGATGATATTTTTATTGTCACCAGTAAAAAAACAGAAGCGGCAGAAAATAATCTAAGACAATTAGGTGTTTTAGGGCTTTTTAACGCCGTTATAGGCTCTGATAAGGTTGAGAAGTACAAACCTGACCCAGACCCCATTTATCAAGCCAGAAAGCTTTTATGGAACGCTAGCCAGCCAGAAATCATGATTGGTGATGCCGATACCGATATTATCATGGGTAAAGCAGCAGGGGTAAAAACTTGTGCGGTGACATGGGGAGCACATGATTTTGAAAGATTGAAAAAATCCAATCCCGACAAAATTGCCAATGATTTAGACGAATTAGAAAAAGCTATCATGGCGCTTTAAATTTTAGAAAGAGTAATAATGAGTAAAATTGATCCAATAAAACCAGTAAATGTAAGTTACGCTTTGCGTGACATTTTCAACTATCTTGATGAAAATATAACTGAATTAGAAGGTAAGTTAGAATTAGCCGAGCAATCAGAACAGGATGCAACGCTCACAATAAGTTGTACTAAATCGGCTTTAGAAACAAAGCGATTTGCTATTGCTCAAGTGAAGTCTTGGCTGGATCAAGGTGTTGAATTGGTAAAAACCGATGCTGTTTTTAGTGAAGGCCATATCCCACGTTATATCCATAGTGAAAGTATTTGCGTTCAAATTGAAACAGGGCAGTTAAGGCCAAGCCAGCAAAGTTTATAGAAGGTGTGTTTTCCCCAACACGCGAAACCTCGGAGAATTTATTTCTCTGGGGTTTTTATATAGTGTTTGTTGTTTGATCCATGTTTTATTCTAACTGGAAAATATTTAAGAAAGCGTCTATAAAGTTGTTCTAGCCATTACGAGGTAAAATTTTATTTTTCGTTTTTGGGGCGAACATAAAATTTGTAATAGTTAAGAAAGTTATTCTGGCTGTTTAATGAATGATGGTCTGATTTAATGCAGGATAGCGTATTGTGGCCACAAAGTTTTTAAAGGTTAAAACGGCGGCATTTTTAATGCAGGATAGGGTATTGTGATACTTTGTGTTTTTCAGAGAATTTAGGTAAGAAATTTAATGCAGGATAGCATATTGTACGGACAAAGTTTTTAAGGGTTAAAACGGCGTCATTTTTTAATGCAGGATAGGGTATTGTCATGACAAACTTTTAAAGGCCTAAAATGAAAGTTGGGTAAATGCAGGATAGGGTATCGTCCTACTTTGTGATTTGAGTATGTTTTTTGTTAATAAAAAACGCTTCAAATCTATCTCGTGAGTGCTTTGAAATTTTTCTTGAATCCGTGGGACACTCATGGGACAATCGGGTAGAAAAAAGGGTAATTTAAGAGAAAAAAGAAATTAACCTTTTGGCAACTAAGTTATTGATATTTAATTAAAAATTTTATTTTGAGTTTTTCATATTCTTTGATCGGTCTGACTCAAAATCTGGTGTCCGCAAGGACGTGTCGGTTCGAGTCCGACCACCCGCACCAACATATTCTCTATTTTATTTCTAATGATGCGGTTTTGAAAATAATGGACGTGCTTTATGATGAATTTTGTAAACAAGGATAATGTGAGGAAAAACAATGGCTAAAACGATGAATGTGACCGAAGCTTTAACGATGATTAAAAATGGTGATGCTGTTTTAATTGATGTCCGCGAACCTGATGAGTTTAAGGCGGAGCATATTGCGTATGCTATGTCTGTTCCACTCAGTTCAATTGAAGAGGGTTTTAAGTTCCTTGATATTCCGAGCAATAAAACAATTTTATTTCAGTGTTTAAAAGGCACGCGCGGGCAAATGGCGTGTGATCGCGTTGAAGGCGCTCAAGACCGTACGAATGATATTGCTAATATTGAAGGGGGCATTGGGGCATGGAAAGAAAAGGGTTTACCAGTAATTCGTGCAGGTCACCAAGGGCATAATTTGAGTGTTTTTAGACAAGTGCAAATTATTGTTGGTGCACTTGTGGCACTGAGTGTTCTGTTGGGCTTTATCGGCATGACGATAGCCTTTGTTGTTGCGGGTATCTTGGGTGTAGCGCTTTTATTTGCCGGATTGTCTGGATGGTGTGGTTTAGCTCTGCTTTTGTCCAAGATGCCGTGGAATAAATAATATCTGTAAAGTATATAATTATTTTTCTAAAATTCAGTATTCATAAAGGCTTATTCAGGTAGAATATAAATGTATTCAGGCTGATAAGGGGATTATGAAAGAACAACAGACTATGAAAGAGCTTCGGGATCGCTTTGTTGCGTTTTCTTTCGCTGCGTCTGATTTCTTGTTAGAAATTGATATGGAGCACAATATTGCATTCTCCTCGGGGCAGGTGCAAAGCTTGACCGGGTTTGATAGTAAGTCCCTGAAAGGAAAGAGCTGTTTTCTACTATTTTCTGCAGAAAGTGCAGAAGCACTTCAAGTTTTTTTAAAAAGCGGTAAAAAATCAGGACGTATTGGGCCGTTAATGGTTGATATTGTGCATCATGATACAAAAGCCATACAAAAAGCCGTGCTGATGGGAATGTACATTCCCGATAACCCGCATATATTTCTGGCACTTAATGCGACACAATCATTCCACGATTTCTTAGCGATGGGCGGGCATGACGATGTTACGCTTTTAGATGAAAAAGAATTTGAAATGTCTGCTATTAAGGCATTTGAAGAGGCAAAACGGGATGGCAAGACGCTTGATGTAACATTTTTAGAAACGGATAAAATTGAAAAACTGAAGGCAAGCCTACGACCAGATCAAGCGGAACGCTTTGATGCACAATTTAAGGCACTTTTGAAGGAGCAGTCATATAAGGGCAGCTCAGCCAGTCAGATGGATGAGAGTAAATACGCACTGATCCATAATGCGGATATAAGCTCTGATTTTATTGAAAAAAAAATTCAACAGCTTGTTAAAGAGGCACAGCCCAATGCTGGTGATGTTGATATTAAATCAAAGACGGCACATGCGGATATGGCGAGTTTGAATGAGCGTGAAGCACGTCGTGCCTTGCTTTATACAATGAACCAAATTGAAAAGCAGGGGCTTGATGCTGCGGGGACGGACTTAAACAAAAGCTTCGATGATTATTTACAAGAGAATGCCGATAAAATTACGCGCCTTAAAACGCTTGTTGGTCAGCAGGCGTTTAAAATTCAATTTCAACCCATTGTGTTTTTGCCAAGTGAAGAAATTTGTCACTATGAAGCGCTTGTGCGTTTTACAACAAATGACTCTCCTTATGAATTAATTGTGTTTGGCGAAGATATTGGTATCGCGCCTGATATTGATATGGCCATTATTAAACAAGCCATTGGTTATATCCAACATCATAAAGATAAAGTTGATCATCTTCGCGTTGCGGTTAATATTTCTGGCCAATCTATTCAAAGCGAAAGTTTTTTTGAGAAGCTAACACATACATTAGAGGAGACAGGCTGTAGTCCGAAGCACCTAATGTTTGAAATTACCGAGAGTACATCGATTGGTAATTTAGAAAAAGTAAACGCATTCATTCAAGTTTTGCGTAGACAGGGGTTTGAAATTTGTCTAGACGATTTTGGTGCGGGCGCTGCAAGTTTTCAATACTTAAACGGCCTTGAAATTGATTGCGTGAAGATTGATGGAAAATATATCCGTGAAACCGAAAATTCTAAAAAAGATGAGGCGATGGTTCGTAACCTTGTGAAAATGTGTAAGGATTTAGGCATTACAACGGTTGCCGAAATGGTGGAAACAGAAAAGCAGGCAAATTATCTAACAAGCATCGGTGTTGATAAAGGGCAGGGGTGGTTGTTTGGTAAGCCTGCTGACAAGGCTGAATACACCAAACGCGATAGTTAGGTTCATATGCCTATAAAAATTTTATTTATAATTATTGCTCTATCATGTTTGTTGCCATTTGTTTCTAGTGCAATGGCCTTGATTGCTGGCCTTGTTTTAGCGCTGTGGGTTGGTAATCCATTTGAAAAAATAACATCTAAACTATCAAAGAAATTGCTGGCTTTATCTATTATCGGATTAGGGGCAGGGATGAATTTGTCTGATGTTATGGCCGCAGGGATGAACGGTTTTTTCTATACATTGTTAAGTATTGCATTTGCCATTGGCCTTGGTGTGTTTTTAGGGCGTTTATTAAAGGTTGAAAGTAATATAGCGGTTCTTATTACATTTGGTTCGGCTATTTGTGGTGGTAGTGCAATTGCGGCACTGGCTCCTGTAATAAAAGCAAAAGAACATGAAATTACTGTCGCATTAGGTGTCGTGTTTACACTGAACGCGCTGGCCTTGATTATTTTTCCATCGATTGGAAATTGGGTTGTCTTAACGCAAGAGCAATTTGGCTTATGGGCGGCGCTGGCTATTCATGATACGAGCTCCGTTGTTGGAGCGAGTATGCAGTATGGTGCCGAAGCATTAGAGGTTGGAACAACGGTAAAGCTCGTTCGGGCACTTTGGATTATACCGTTAGTGTTTGTTGTGGCATTTTGGATAGCGCGTAAGGAAAAGAGTAGAAGTGGCACAGTAACAAAAATTAAGCTTCCGTGGTTTATATTAGGTTTTGTTGCGATGGCAGCGTTGGTAACATTTGTGCCAGTACTTCAATCTGCTGGCGAGCTGGTCTCCTTTGGCGCAAAGCGTTTACTTATTTTGACGCTCTTTCTAATTGGAGCAGGGTTGTCCCGTGAAGCTCTAAAACAAGTTGGTGTTGAGCCGTTTCTTCACGGCACAATACTTTGGATGGCTATTATGAGTGTATCATTACTGGCAATCACGTTAATTGTCTAACTACTCCGCAGCCTCAGCAATATTCTCTTTTGCTAAAATTGGTTTGAGGTACTGACCTGTGTAACTCTCTTTTACTTTTGCGATGTCTTCAGGCGTTCCTTTGGCGATAATTTGACCGCCCTTATGTCCGCCTTCAGGACCGATGTCGATAACATGATCTGCCGTTTTAATAACTTCTAGATTATGTTCAATAATCACAACGGAGTTACCTTTATCGACAAGACTATGAAGAACTTCGAGGAGCTTGCGTACATCTTCAAAGTGAAGACCTGTCGTCGGCTCATCAAGAATATAAAGCGTTTTACCCGTTGAGCGTTTTGATAGCTCTTTGGAGAGTTTAACACGCTGTGCTTCACCACCCGATAGAGTGGTCGCAGGCTGACCAACTGTAATATAGCCAAGTCCAACTTGAATAAGCGTATCCATTTTATCGCGAATAGAAGGAACCGCTTTAAAGAATTCTGCTGCATCTTCGATCGTCATGGCGAGAACATCTGCGATTGTTTTGCCTTTGAATTTTACTTCTAATGTTTCGCGGTTATAGCGTTTCCCTTCGCAAGCTTCACATGTGACATAAACGTCAGGGAGGAAGTGCATTTCAATTTTAATCAGGCCATCACCCTGACACGATTCACAGCGACCACCTTTAACGTTGAATGAAAAGCGACCAGGGCCATAGCCACGAACTTTAGCTTCTGGTAATCCCGCAAACCACTCACGGATTGGTGTGAAGGCACCTGTATAAGTGGCGGGATTTGAACGCGGCGTACGACCGATAGGGGACTGGTCAATATCAATGACCTTGTCGATAAACTCTAACCCTTTAATGTCTTTATAGGGAAGCGGTTGTGCACGCGACTTCATGAGCTTTTGCGAACAAGCCTTATAGAGCGTATCAAGCGTAAATGTTGATTTTCCTGATCCCGATACACCAGTAATGCACGTCATGGTTCCTAGAGGTATTTCCCCTGTAATGTTCTTCAGATTGTTGCCAGTAGCGCCAGTGAGTTTGAGCTTTTCACCCTTTTTACCTTTACGGCGTTTGGTCGGAATGGGTACTTTAACTTTACCCGTAAGGTAATCTGCCGTGATGGATTTTTTTGACTTCATGACTTGCGCAGGTGTGCCCTCGGCAACGATAGCGCCGCCATGAACACCCGCGCGCGGGCCAATATCAAGAAGGTAATCAGCGGCACGAATAGCATCTTCATCATGTTCGACAACAATAACAGTGTTACCTATGTCGCGAAGACGTTTTAGTGTTTCTAATAGACGATTGTTGTCGCGTTGGTGAAGCCCAATTGACGGCTCATCCAGAACATATAGAACACCTGTTAAGCCAGATCCAATTTGAGAGGCAAGACGAATACGTTGTGACTCACCTCCTGATAAGGTTGCAGAAGAGCGTGAGAGCGTTAAATATTCTAACCCAACATTCATCAGAAAGCTTAGGCGCTCATTGATTTCTTTAAGGACTGGTTTTGAGATTTCTTTGCGTTGTTTATCTAGCTTCTTTTCTAATGAGCTAAACCATTTTGTAGCATCTTCGATAGATAAAGCAGCAATCTCACTGATATGTTTCATATCGATTTTAACGGCGAGCGCCTCGGGTTTTAGTCGTGCACCTTCACACGCTTCGCAATGTGCGGTGCTTTGATAACGGGCAAGATCGTCCCGTACAGAATTACTGTCTGTTTCGATGAGCCGACGTTCCATAGAGGGAATAACACCTTCAAACGGTTTGTTGTGATTCCATGCTGTATCGCTTGATTTGCTTTTATAAGTGATCGCAATATCTTCACTGCCAGAACCGTACAAAATAAGATCACGTTCTTTTTGTTTTAACTTTTCCCAAGGCGTTGTTGTTTTAAAGCCGTAATGTTTGGCGACGGCTTCCATGGCCTGCATATAAAATGGAGCGAAGTTTTTGCTCCATGGCTCAATGGCGCCGTCAGCAATAGATTTTGTTACATCGGGTACAATAAGAGCGCGATCAATATACATTTTTTGCCCTAAACCATCACAGGTTGGGCAAGCGCCGTGTGGGGAGTTAAATGAGAAAAGGCGCGGTTCAATTTCAGGAATAGTAAAGCCAGAAACGGGGCAAGCGAATTTTTCAGAGAACATTTGTTGTTTGCCGCTTGTGGCATCTTCGGCAATGCATAGACCATCGGCGAGTTTCAGCGCGGTTTCTACACTGTCGGCTAAACGCCCTTTCACATCATCACGGACAACGACACGATCAACGACCACTTCGATGTCATGTTTTAGTTTCTTATTAAGGGCAGGCACCTCATCAATTTCATAAAGCGTACCGTCAACTTTGACGCGTTGAAAACCGCGCGCCTGTAATGCCTGAAAATCTTTCTTATATTCGCCTTTACGGCCACGAACGATTGGGGCGAGTAAGTAGAGCTTTGTTCCTTCACCAAGGTCCATAATGCGATCAACAACTTGGCTGACGGTTTGGCTTTCGATTGGTTCACCTGTTGCGGGGGAATAGGGAATACCAACGCGCGCCCATAATAGACGCATGTAATCGTAAATTTCTGTCACTGTCGCAACGGTTGAACGCGGGTTTTTGCTTGTTGTTTTTTGTTCAATGGAGATAGCGGGAGAGAGGCCCTCAATACTATCAACATCTGGTTTTTGCATCATTTCCAAAAACTGACGCGCATAAGAAGAAAGGCTTTCCACATAACGGCGCTGCCCTTCGGCATAGATCGTATCAAAGGCAAGCGATGATTTCCCTGAACCAGATAGGCCTGTCACAACGACAAGCTTATCCCGCGGAATGTCCACGTTAATGTCTTTGAGGTTATGTTCGCGCGCCCCGCGTACCGATATTGTTTTAAGCATAATTGAACTCTTTGAATGTTCTTATTTTGTTCTTGTCAGTTATTTGTAATTGATGTAGGTATAGCGTGCAAGGAAAAAATGTATAGAGTTAAACATCTTTAGGAACAGGGTATTGATGGTACTATACTGGGTACGCGTAGAATCTAAATGATGGAGTGAGTGTTGAAAAAATCAGTTTTTGTTTTTTTGTGTTTAAACGCTATTCTTGTGCTTATTTTATCCGTTACCGTTTTTTTGCAATATCGCAGCCTTAACCAAAGGCCTGATAGTGATAGCATGATGTATCTTGTTAAACATTCTTCTGAAGTGCAGTGTAAGAAGGGAGTTAAGGATGCGATTGATCGTGAGGGGTTTTCTTCCGATGTGCCTATTTATTGCGTCAGAGATCGATATAGGCGTTTTGATGATGACCGGTATGATTTGCAAAAAGTTCGGTATGACGTAGGTGTGTTTGAGGACATTGAATTTGATCGTTATGTCCCCATTATTTCTTTTCCTAATGATTATATCTTTGTTTTTCCTAGGGGGTTTACTAATTTTTACCGTTTTAGCGAATATGTTTCTGAAAAAGCACGTGTCCCTTTTTCTGGTTTACGTAACAATTTCATAGTGTGGCAGATGTCAAAAATATCAGTTAAAAAAGAAAAAGGTTATTATTGCTTCGTGCATAAGTTTCAATTTCCCTTTGTTGGAGAGATTGAGCAGTGCCCAAAAATGCTAGGTAAACACAAAAAGAGAAGAATGCCATACACATTGAACGGAGAAGTATCGCTTGTTGAAGGTCTTTTTACTTGGGAAGAAGCATTGGATATAGCGAGATTGGAGTGCTCTAAATATTCAAATGCCATGTGCAAGTCACAGGTAGATTTAGAGCATTATAATAGATTTGATTATTGGGGAGGGCATGAAGCCAGCACTGCTGTGGATATTCCTGATGGCGAGCAGACGGTTAGATCTTACTTGTTTGCAGAAACAATTTACAAAGACAATGGAAAAGAGGGAATGGTTTTTGTACAGGTCTTCGCCGACGGTAAGGTGAAATCGCAAGAAATAACAAAGAAAGTGTATAGTTCCTATGGTTTATTTAAAATGGCGAAGAAGTTTAACGGTAGTTAAAACATCTCTTGTGTACAACAGAGCTAGAAATCTTTTACTCTACGTTTAAGGGTGTATAGTTCCTTTATTCAAATTTTTTAGATATAGGAAGAGTATTCATGGCTGGTAGCTTAAATAAAGTCACGTTAATTGGTAACTTGGGAGCAGATCCTGATGTCCGCACAATGCAAAATGGTGGCGAGGTTTGTAACCTTTCTGTTGCAACAACAGAAAGTTGGAAAGACAAAAATTCGGGCGAGCGTCGTGATAAAACAGAATGGCACCGCGTTGTTGTATTTTCTCCAGGCCTTGTAAATGTTTGTAAAAGCTATCTTAAGAAGGGTTCTAAAGTTTATTTGGAAGGGCAGCTTGAGACACGTTCTTGGGAACAAGATGGTCAGAAGAAATATACAACGGAAGTTGTTTTGAAAAACTTTAACAGTTCAATGATTATGCTCGATTCACGTGGTGGTGGCGCGAGCGAAGGTGGATATGATAATGGCGGCTATAATCAAGCACCAGCAAACCAGACGAGCGCCGCAGCAGCGCCTGCTCCTATTGATGAACTTGAAGATGAGATCCCTTTTTAGGTAGAATAGACTATGATCCGATATTTTCTTTTATTTGTCATTTTAATCTCATTCTCTATTCCTGCTTTTGCGCAAGAAGAGGGGACTGCATCTGTTGTTAGTGAAGTTAAAACGGCAGAAGGACAAATAGAATCTGCGGATGATATGGCTACTAATGCCCAGGATGCAGCATATGAGGCGCGTCTTAAGCTTTCCAAAGATATGCATGAGATTTGGCCTGTGCGTCCTAAAATCGAAAAGGCGCTTGATAGTATCGCGGCGCAAATTGATGCGCAGGAGCGTGCGCGTTTTAAGGCAGCGATGCGTAAGGCGATTAACTTTGGCGGCGTTGAGCAGGCTTCTATTGAGGCGATGGCTGATATTTTCACAGCCGAAGAATTAACTGCGATGATTGCGTTTTATGGATCAAAAGAGGGGCGTTCTGTTTCTTTTAAAACCGATGATTATCAACGCGCTTTACAGCCCGTTTTGGTTAAAATGATTGATAAAGCGATCCTTGATACAAAGCTCGGCCAATAACTCTTTTAAAACCCTCTTAACCTGTTGAAAATGTTATGTTTTTCATTTGGGAAAACGTGGTGGTTTTGCTTGTTTAAGTGTGCCTAAATTGCTAAAAATAATCATAAAAAAATGAATCGGCTTGGCATATATAATCTAGCCGAAAAGTAAAGGATTACAACGCATGAGCGACGACGTTAATACTCTCCCAGATGCCCCTCAACCTCCTGAATCGGATGTGCCGAGCATTACTATTGAAGCGGAGATGAAACAATCATATCTCGATTATGCGATGAGCGTGATTGTAAGTCGTGCGCTTCCTGATGCGCGTGATGGATTAAAACCCGTTCACCGCCGTATTTTCTATGCGATGCGTGAAGGTGGTTATACGTCAGATAAGCCTTACCGTAAGTCTGCCCGTATCGTCGGGGATGTGATGGGTAAATATCACCCACACGGGGATCAGGCGATTTATGACTCGCTTGTGCGTATGGCGCAAGACTTCTCATTGAGCTTGCCGCTGATTGATGGGCAAGGGAACTTTGGTTCGATGGATGGTGATCCTCCAGCGGCAATGCGTTATACGGAGTCACGTCTTAACAAGCCCGCCGAAGCACTTCTTATTGATATTGAAAAAGATACTGTAGATTTTCACGCAAATTATGATGATACAACAAAAGAGCCAGAAGTTCTTCCTGCCCGTATTCCAAACTTGCTTGTTAATGGCGCAGGGGGGATTGCTGTTGGTATGGCGACAAATATTCCACCGCATAACCTGACAGAGGTTGTAAATGGTTGTTTGGCTTATGTCGAAAATCCACTTATTTCAACCGAAGAGCTCATTGAAATTATTCCCGGACCAGATTTTCCAACAGGGGCACAAATCCTTGGTAAGATGGGCATTCGTAGCGCTTATAACACAGGAAATGGTTCTGTTGTGATGCGCGCGAAAAGTTCTGTTGAAGAAAAAGCAAATGGTCGTGAAAGCCTAGTGTTCCATGAAATTCCTTATCAAGTTAATAAAGGTAAGTTGCTTGAACGCCTTGGTGAAGTAGCGCGTGAAAAGATTGTTGAAGATATTTCTGAGATCCGTGATGAATCAGATCGTGATGGTGTACGCATTGTTCTTGATTTGAAGAAGGGCGCGAATTCTGATGTTGTGCTGAACCAAATATTAAAACACACAGCGCTTCAA
>PANS01000012.1 GCA_002708415.1 Micavibrio sp.
AGAGCCAACACCTGCACCCGCAGCGGCGCCACCAGCTACAGTATTTGATGAGGTTACAAACGGATATGTTCCATGATCCACATCAAGGAAATGCCCTTGTGCACCTTCAAACAAGATTTTTTTACCTTCTTTATGCGCTTCATCAAGGCGCTTCCACGCAACACCTGCATATTGTAGAATTTCTTCTGACACACTCATCAACTCATCATAAAGTGTTTCAACTTTAATCTCTTCTGCACCCCACCCTTTTAAAAGAAGGTTATGATGATCCAGCATCTTTTCTAATTTAGCCTTTAAAACATCTGGGTGACGTAAATCACAAACACGAACACCGCGGCGTGCCACCTTATCTTCATAAGCAAGACCAATACCGCGGCCTGTCGTACCAATCTTTTCTTTACCGCGCGCGGCTTCCGCTGCTTGATCCATGATTGAATGTACAGACAAAATAAGACTCGCATTTTCAGCCAAAAGAAGGTTTTCAGAAGTGATTTCTAAACCCTGACTTCTTGCTTTTTCAATTTCCTTAAGCAATGCATGCGGATCAACAACAACGCCATTACCAATCACTGAAAGCTTACCCGGGCGTACTATACCGGACGGCAACAGGTGAAGCTTATATGTCGTGCCATCAATAACAAGCGTGTGACCAGCGTTGTGACCACCCTGAAAACGAACAACGACATCTGCTTCACTAGAAAGAACATCAACAATCTTTCCTTTTCCTTCATCGCCCCACTGTGACCCAATAACTGCTACATTCGCCATGATATATTCCTTTTATTTTAAAACCCTGATTACGCGTTAAAATTAACTTCTAATAACTTTCAAACCTTGCTCCTGCATTGCCTTGATAGAACCCCAACTTTCATCTTCTGATGTCACTTGAAATTCCTGAGTTTCATTCGAAACATAAGCTTGCATGATACTATCCATATAAAGAGAAAATCCTGTTGCGCTTTCTGCTTCATTCGCGCCATCTGCATATTGAATATGATAACGGCCACCACGGCCCAACTCACCACGCACATCTTTTGAAAAGATAGTAAAACTAACACCTTTTTTATATTCAAAACCACGACGTTCAATTAAATCAATAGTTACACTGATATCATTAAGATTATAAGCATCCAAAGCAGATGTCAGTTCTTCATAAATAGAATTCAATTGCGCTACATTATCTTTAACAGAAGTTGGTAACTTTAATTTCTTCAAAGCTTGCATAGAGCTTTCGGCAACGCCTGAAACATCAAGCAAACTCACTAAATATGAGGCTGCTTTACCATCGTGCGCAGCCAAAGCATCACGATCACGTTTTTGTAATAAAGCATTAAATGCATTTTGATCTTCTTGATTTAATTTTTCTTTTTCAAAAATAGCATCAATAAGGCTTGGGATAGTGAGGTCAATTGATAGGTTTTTCACACCGCAATCGCTTAAAGACTTTAGCGCAATGAGCATAATTTCAGCATCATCTTTTGCCTTAAAGCCACCAATCAGCTCACAGCCAACCTGACAAAATTGTCTTGCAGGGCGAAGCTGCGAAGCCTTAACACGTAAAATATCTGCGGCATAAGAAAGGCGAAGTGGCCGCACCTCTTCCCCTAATCTTGATCCTGCAATACGGGCAATTTGCGCCGTTGTATCCGCACGAACACCGAGCATCCGGCCAGACACTGGATCCATCATACGAAATGTCTGTGCGCTAAGCGTTTCACCGGGGCCTGCACCCAATAAACATTCTTCAAATTCAACGAGAGGTGGCTTAACGCGATTATAGCCAAAGCTAGAAAAAACACCCATGCAACGGTTGATAATATTTGCTTCATCTTCTGC
The DNA here is from genome assembly GCA_002708415.1 of Micavibrio sp. Taxonomy (GTDB): domain Bacteria; phylum Pseudomonadota; class Alphaproteobacteria; order Micavibrionales; family Micavibrionaceae. The sequence goes on from PANS01000012.1 coordinate 1,837, forward strand.
TTGAGGGGCAAGCAGGTCTTTTAAGCCATTCGGCAATAGCGAGGGGTGTAAATCACTCATAAATAAGGGCTTTTTATATCTTTTAAATCCACGGCTACTCTTGCCTAAATAGCCCCAAAAATCAAGCATTGATGGCGCAAAAAAACAGCTTATTCGGGATTTTCAACACCCTGAGTTAAGCAACCTTTTGAACAGCGGCGCAAACATGATCAACAGCCTTGTTTACAAGTGCTAAATCTTGCCCTTCAGCCATCACGCGGATCAAGGGCTCTGTCCCTGAAGCGCGTACCAATAAACGACCACTCTCAGCCAGCATACCTTCAGCATCATTCATAGCATCATTTACAGCCGTTTCCGATAGCGGATTACCCATCGAGAAAGTTACATTCTTTAAAACTTGCGGATATGCCTCAAAAAGATGGCAAGCCTCGCTCACCTTTTTACCAGATTCTTTAACTGCCGATAAAACCTGTAACGCAGCAAGAAGACCATCTCCTGTTGTACCAAAATCACTTAAAATAATGTGGCCAGATTGCTCTCCGCCAAGATTAAAGTCCCCTTCACGCATTTTTTCAACCACATAACGATCACCAACAGCGGCGCGTTCCAATGTAATCCCTTGTGTTTCAAGAAACTTCTCTAAGCCTAAATTAGACATCACCGTTGCAACGATAGTATTATTCTTAAGAAAACCCTGGCGCTGTTTCATCACAGCCAAAAGTGCCATAATCTGATCGCCATCAATGCGTTGCCCCTTTTCATCAACAACGATAAGGCGATCCGCATCACCATCCAAAGCAATGCCAATATCCGCCCCTTCTTCAATAACCTTATCTTGTAAATTTTGCGTTGCGGTTGCACCAACACCATCGTTAATATTACGGCCATTCGGCTTATCACCAATTTTAATAACCTCAGCTTCTAACTCCCAAAGGACCTGTGGCGCTACCTTATACGCCGCGCCATTGGCACAATCGATAACAATTTTTATTCCTTCTAAAGTCTGCCCCTTTGGAAAACTACGTTTAATATACTCAACATAACGCCCCGAGGCATCATCAAGCTGCGTTGCTTTACCAATATCATCTGGCGAAGGCAAGTGCACTTCAAGATCACTATCCATTGCCGCTTCAATTTGCAGCTCAATATCATCTGAAAATTTATAACCATCCGCGCCAAAAAGCTTAATACCATTATCTTGGTATGGATTATGTGAGGCAGAAATCATCACACCAATATCTGCACGCAATGTCGTTGTTAATCTCGCCACAGCAGGTGTTGGAATTGGACCAGTGCGAATAACATCCATCCCCATCGCCACAAAACCCGCAGCCATAGACTGTTCAAGCATATAGCCTGAAAGGCGGGTATCTTTACCGATTACCACACGGTTCATTGGTTTACCCGCGTTATTCTTACGCAAGACATAGGCCGTAGCCATAGCAACTTTTAACACCATACCTGCGGTCATCGGCGCCGTATTAGCGGTTCCACGAATGCCATCTGTTCCAAAATATTTTTTAGCCATAAAAAATACCCCCCTTATTACTCCGCAGAAACGCCGCTACCTGATGGCACAGAAGATTTAGGGATTTTATTAATTGGCTCTTCATCCACATCTTCACGAATAATAGCTCTTCCAGCTAAAAGATCTTTAATCTCATCACCGCTTAAAAGCTCATACTCTAACAAGGCTTTTGCTAAGGTATGAAGTTCTTCAATTTGATCCGTCAAGATTTGCTGCGCACGCGCATAAGCCGTTTCAACAATCTCTCGTGTTTCAGAATCAACCAAGTCAGCCGTATTATCAGACATATGTTTTGCTTGTCCTAAATAAGCTTGCTCCTGATCACCACCATAACGAAGTGGTCCAAGCTTATCAGACATTCCCCATTCAGTAACCATACGGCGCGCTGTATCAGTGGCCATTTGGATATCACTAGACGCACCCGTCGTCACCTGCTCCTCACCAAAAATCATTTCCTCTGCAATACGCCCGCCCATTGCAACAGATAAATCTGCCTTAAGCTTTGCACGCGACATCGAAATACGATCCCCTTCAGGAAGACGCATCACAAGCCCCAACGCGCGGCCACGCGGAATGATTGTCGCCTTATGAATAGGATCAGATTCAGGTTCATGAATAGCAACAATCGCGTGCCCTGCTTCATGATAAGCCGTTAGTTTTTTCTCTTCTTCCGTCATCACCATCGATTTACGTTCAGAGCCCATCATGATTTTGTCTTTTGCGCCCTCAAAATCATCAGCATTCACCGTGCGTTTGTTAAGACGCGCTGCCAATAAAGCGGCCTCATTCACAAGGTTTGCCAAATCCGCTCCCGAAAAACCTGGCGTACCACGCGCTAAAACAGACGCATCAACATTATTACCCAAAGGTACTTTTTTCATATGAACGCGTAAAATCTTCTCACGACCTTTTACATCAGGAAGCGGCACAACAACTTGACGGTCAAAACGACCTGGACGTAATAACGCAGGATCAAGAACATCCGGACGGTTCGTTGCGGCAAGTAAAATTACGCCTTCAGTTGCCTCAAAACCATCCATTTCAACAAGAAGTTGGTTCAATGTTTGCTCACGCTCATCATTACCACCACCATGGCCAGCACCTCGGTGACGACCGACAGCATCGATCTCATCAATAAAAATAATACAAGGCGCATTCTTCTTAGCCTGCTCAAACATATCACGAACACGACTCGCCCCGACACCAACAAACATTTCAACAAAATCAGAACCCGAAATTGTAAAGAACGGCACATCCGCTTCACCAGCAACTGCTCGCGCCGTCAATGTTTTACCTGTTCCCGGGGGGCCTATAAGAAGCGCTCCTTTAGGGATTTTTCCGCCTAAGCGCTGAAATTTTTGTGGATCTTTAAGAAACTCAACAACTTCTTCAAGCTCTACTTTTGCTTCATCAATCCCAGCAACATCTTCGAATGTTACTTTTCCATGCTTTTCTGTCAGCAATTTCGCACGAGACTTACCAAAGCCCATCGCACCACCACCGCCTTTTCCTTGCATCTGGCGCATAAAGAAAATCCAGACGCCAATAAGAAGAAGCATAGGAAACCAAGATAATAAAATAGATAGCGCACTAATTTGTTCAGCATCTTCTTTTTCAGCTTTGATACGAACGCTTGTTCCCTCTAAACGTTCAACCACGTTTTCACCCGTTGGCACCATAACGCGAAACTTCTCATCATCTTTCGTATAATGACCTGTAATTTCCTGCCCCTTAATTACAACATCAGAGATACGACCATTCTTTGCATCGCCCATAAAGTCGCTATAAGCAAGATCGCTCGCAGGAGTTAAGCCCGCCCCCATTTTACCGCTTTGCATAAGATTCAACAAAACAACTAAAACAAGACCCACACCAACCCAAAAAAATATGTTCCGCCCAAAATTATTCACGTTTTTAATTCCTTACTTTGCTTTAGTCGCTGTAAATAAGCTTAAAATAAGCCTATTTCTAGCTCATCGTTTAAAAATTACATTTTAAAATGTATTACTTAAATATCTCTCAACAGAAACTAAGCTTTTCTATATAAAAAGCAAGGATTTGCGGGGATATTATTGATTAAATTATGATTATGTTTCACACGAAAATACGCTTTTTTTAGGGCAAAGCCAATAAATCACCGCTATTGCCTACTGGCGCCTCCCTCGTTAGTGGAGCAGGCTCCCCACTCAATACGTCTTCGGGAGCAATATTTACATCTATTTTTGGCGTATGATTTTGCTCAGGCATTATTTTTTCATAAAAAATAGTTAGCACAGGAGTTAACTTCTCAACCGTATCCAAAATCATAGTAACCTGCGTTCCCGCAACAATCCATTTGATCTGTATAGCCAAATCACCTTTTAACACAGCAAACCCCCAATTATCGGGAAAATCTTTTTCAAGATCATTACGCCAGAAAAAATCTTCCGTTGAAGGTTTGCCCCACTTTTTATTTAAATCTTGTTGTGCATCCATCAACAATGTAATCCAATCTTGAGGATTAGGCGTACGTCCATGAATATCAATACGCACACGGATCAGCCTATCTTGTTCAAATTGATAACCAACGGTACTCGCTCGCTCGTACAAAGTATCTGAATAGAATAGATTGCTTTTTTCAGATTTTAAGAACTTTCCCTTTTCGAAACGAAAAACATCCTGATTTGAAACACCCCAAACAAAACCACGCACAATATCGCTATCGTTTAAAATGGTATCTGCTTGAACTGATTTTTGAACAAATAAAAACGTCAAAAAAGCGAGCATTATTGTTAAAAATAATATCGATACAATACGCATGGTTATTTTTTGCCTTTTTCAATCTTGATAATTTTTTTAACATTATCGTAGCTAAAAAAACAATGCCCCAAACTTCGGCGTTTCATATTTTCATCTTGATCATAAGACATCCATATAGCCTCATGCAAATCTTCAAGTCGATCATAACGCACCGAATAATTTTCAACTGGTTGTAATGTTTCAAGCGCCCTCTTTAGCACGCGCAAGCGAATATCTTCTGGCCATTTTGCTAAACACTGCGCGTCCAAAAACAGCATGTCATCATCAGAAACTTCAATTACCTCACCATATGCTTCATGCGATAAATTTTGCAATGCATCACGCGCCCGTGCCAAACGCCGTGCTGTTATACTAAGACGCTTACTTGTCAGCCCTTCTTTTTCCAAAATCGTTTTGGCCTCGCGCAAACGTGGCCTTAAATACTCACCATTCTCATTGCTCGGATCTTCAGAAAATTGAATATCGTTAATTTTGCAATACCTTAAAATATCTTCTTTGGTCACATCTAGCAAAGGACGCACAAAACAAATTTGGTTTTGATAGCTACTAATAGAAGCCATCGCGCCAAGACCATCTAAACCACTCCCTTTCGCAAGACGAATAAGAAAGGTTTCAGCCTGATCGTCTTGATGGTGACCCAAGAATAGATGTTGAATATTTTGAGAAACGCAATAATCGGCCATTAAATCATATCGAGCGGCACGCGCAGCCTCCATAATAGCCGTTTCAGGTTTTGCCCCTTCCCAAATAAAGCGCTTAAATATGGAATTAGGGTAAGCCTTCACCCACTCTTCAACAGCATCAATCTCAACAGAGGAATCAGGACGAAGATCGTGGTCAATACTTAGAATATGGATATCTTTATCAGAATAGGTCGTAAGCAAAGCATGCGCTAATGCCATACTATCTGGACCGCCAGACACAGCAACAGCGTATATTTCTTCATCTTGAATAGATTTATTCTTATCAAAAAAAGATTGGATAACCTGCTTGATCATAAGTTTTATCTAATAGGAAAGAGACTATACGCGCAATTTAAATCATAAACATCAAATGTTATTTACAATTAAGGCGTTCACGCTCTTGCTCGCCACGCCTTAAAACTGCACCAGAACCATCAGCATGCTTATTTGGTAATTGTGCCAAAGCAATACAGGCATCATCTTTTTTACCCATACCTGCCAAAGACATACCGAGTTTTAAAAGATTGTCTGGCGCTTTTGTGCTTTTTGGATAAGCCCTATATCCTTCTGCAAAGATACGCGCCGCTGTATCAAAATTACCTTGCACATAATATGTTTCACCCAACCAGTACTTAGCGTTCGACGCCAAAGAATGCTCTTTATAATTTTCTAAAAATGCTTCAAAACCCTTTTGTGCTGCGTCATAACGCTCACTCTTTAAATCAGCAAAAGCTTGCTCATACTGCAAAGTTGGTTCTGGCGCACTGCCACCAGCGATCTGATTAGAGCCACCAACTGGCTTAGGCGTTGCGATATTCATACCACTAGGTTTACTGGGCGTAAAAACACTCATCCCCGGTGTTTTGGCCGTGACCGCCGCCTGAGGTGTCGCAAATTGTGATCTATTAACCTCTGGCTGCACTAACGCCGCTTTATCATTTAACTGTGCCTCAAGACGCTCCACTTTGCGCTTAAATTGATCCTGTTCATAGCGCTGCTCTTCAACTTTGCCCGTCAAATCACGAAGTTGCGCTTCCAATTCTTGAAGCCTCACTTCTCCATTTTGAATATTTCCTGCCCCAGAGGCATGTACTGGCGGCACATAAGATGTTGCCGCAGGAGGCTTCTCTCCGCGATAAACTGCGCGATTTAATGTATCAAGTTCATTTTCTAGGCGGTTAATACGATTAAGAACATCATTCGATTGTGCAAACGCAGGGAAAACCGCACTAAAAAACAAAAACGCGGCCATAGAAGTAAGGCACAAAGTCTTAAAACCTCGTGCCCCGCTATTTTTTAATGTGTAAACTGATTTCAACATCAACTACTGAATACGTGTGATACCACGACGGTTTTGCGCCCATGCTGAAGGATCATTACCTACTGCTTCTGGTTGTTCTTTACCATAGCTGATTGTTGTCAAACGACGTGGGTCAACACCCATTGAAATAAGGTAATTCTTAACAGAGTTCGCACGACGCTCACCCAAGGCCAAGTTATACTCTCGTGTACCGCGTTCATCGGCATGGCCTTCAATTGTAATATTCAAACCAGGGTATGTATTTAACCAACGTGCCTGCGCATCCAAAGTCATACGTGCATCACCATTTACGTTATGGCTATCTGTATCAAATAATACGCGCTCTCCTGCATTCACGATAAAATCTTCTTGGCTACCTGGGATCGTGCTACCATCTACGCCAGCAACACTCGACCCATCATAAATTTCTGTACCCTCAGCACCATCATAAACATTACCGCCCCCAAGAACCGCGCCCTCAGAGTCTCCTAAATCTTTATTGCTACTTGAACACGCCACAACAGAAACGCTCAGCAACATCATAAATAAAACACGAACTAACATTGGAAAACTCCTTAAATAAAAACGGTTAGTTAAGTAATAACGAATCATAAAAAACTTAACCCTAGTTTTAAGTTCTTAAAACCTTAAGCACAAGGTAGTTCATGACAATACCTTGCCCTTTCCACATTTTTGCCGCACTTAGATCTATGGAAAACAATCTTATTTTACGTTAGATTAAGTCTAATTTGCTGTAAAAAGGCGGCAGCATCACGACGATGGGCATCATCCTTCTCATGATCTATATAATGTTCTAGTTCTTTTACGGCGCGGTTAAGGCGCCCTGCCCGAGCATTTAGCACACCGGCATCCAGCGATAACCGATATTCAGATGGGTCTATTTTTTGCAGCGTTTCAACTGTTTGCAGCGCCCCCTCGTAATCTTCGCCTTCAACCTGACGAAGCTTTATATTATTTTGAAGGCGCACGAGCATCTCTCTTTTAGAACTTATATTATAAAATTCTGTCGAAAGCTCTGCATGCTCTCCCATCAAAGATTTGAGTAATTGCCTTAAATCTGGTGCCTGCATAATCTTACAAGATGAAAATGGATCAAATAAAAGACGCTCTCCATCTTTTTCCAAACGACAAATAACATGTGCAGGAAAAGAGAGTGCCGTCACATCAAAACCAGCCTCTTGCCCTACATGAACATAAAGAATGGCAAGCGCGATAGGTAAGCCCTTACGGCGTTCAATCACGCGGATTAAATTCGCATTTTGAAGATCATCATACTCTTCGTCATTGCCACGATAGTCATTTTTTTCGACAAGAACATGCTTAAGAGCCGCAAGCTGCGTGCCCGCATCATCATTACCACCAGCTTTTAAAATTTCTTCATAACGCGCCTTAGTCGCCGCGACCATTTTTTCAATATGATAATAATATTTTTCAGTCGAGATATCTGGACTATTCACGGCAGCCAGAGATAAGGAAGCCTTAGCTAAATCAAGCTCTCCATCACTTAAATCAGAGATATGATTGAGATAATCATTGATGTCACGTGTTTTGCTGCCCGACATCTTTTTATTGCCTCACATCTTCACCATACGCATTATTTTCTTCAGCTAATGGATCAGGCTCAATATCTTCACCAACCATTTTCACATAGCTAACAACCTGTTTAACGCCTGATATCGTCCGCGCCGTTTCAACAACACGATTAAGCTCCGCGCGATTTTGCGCATACCCCATCAAATAAACAACGCCGCTCACCGTATCAATAGAATAATTGATTGATTGAACACCACGATCAATTGTAATGGCTGTTCTTAAGCGTGAAGTAATCCATGTATCTTTGATGAACCCTGTAATACCTTCGCTCTCAGCAACACGAATTTCATTGATCACCTGTTGAACGCCTTTAACCTGCCACGCCAATCTAACCGCTTCAACACGTGCCTCAGGGTCTTGAACAACACCCGTTATCAAAACACGTCCCCGCTCAACGGTTGTCGAAAGCTTTGCAAACGTTGACACATCATAATTAAGCCACGCATCATTAATCTTCGCTTTAATAACGCCATCGCTTACCGCGCCGCTAATGCCACCTTCTTGTGAAGCCGCGATGCCCGTTGTTGCCGCCGCGCCCATCGCAAGACCTAGAAAACTACACGCTTGTATAAGCGGCATGCTCAAAAGAACTATAAGGACGGTAATAGTTTTAATATGCGTTTTTATTAGACAAGTCATCGTGAAGAGCTTCCCGAAAATGAAATTGGTAAAAGCATTATGCGTCAAGACACCATGCGTTGTCTAGATGAGCTAAAAACAATGGCGGTTTTATGGCGATGACATCAAAACGTAAATCACAATATATAGCTTCTTCATTTTGCGACAAATAATATTGGGCCGCATTCCCTATGCGCGTTCGCATTTTAGGCGTAATTGATTCCAACGCTTCATCAATACTACGGCGAGACTTCACCTCAACAAAAGCAATGACATTGCCCTTTTGAATAATAAGATCAATTTCACCGTATTGGGTTTTATAGCGTTCTTCTAAAATTTTATAGCCCTTGGCAACCAAATACCCCGCCGCATATTTTTCTGCCCAAATACCCCGATCATACGTTTTCTGCTTATGTGTTTTTACAATTTGTTCTTTTTTATTTTGTGGCACAATAACCGTTCTACTTACTCGCTAATTTTAAGGCTAGCGTATAGATAGCACGCTTAGGTTTGCCTGTTGCTTTTGCCACCATTTCAGCAGCATCACGCACTGACATTGTTTCAAGGGCCTTTTGAATTTGTTTTTCTAAGCTCTCACCAGAAACCTCTACTTCACCTTTCGGCGCTATAACAACAACGATTTCACCTTTCGGCGCACCATTTTCTTTATAATAAACCGATAATTCTTCAAGTGTACCACGGCGCACTTCTTCATAAAGCTTCGTGAGCTCGCGTGTTACTGCCGCCTCACGATTACCAAAAACTTGCGCCATATCTTTTAAACTATCTTCTAAACGTGGCCCTGTTTCATAAATAATAAGAGATCCTGGCGTATCCGCCCACACACCAAGAGCCGAAATCCTTGCCCCTGATTTCGGCGGCATAAAGCCCATAAATGAAAACTGATTTGTTGGTAAGCCAGAAAGTTGGATACCTGAAAGCGCCGCACTAGGCCCTGGTATAGAGGTCACAAACTGATCATTCTCAATAGCAAGGCGTACCAGCTTATACCCTGGATCAGAAACCATTGGTGTTCCTGCATCGCTCAAAACCGCGATTGCCTGACCACTTTGTACCGCTTTAATAATATTCTCACGCTGATGATCTGAACTATGATCATTATAAATCTGCATCGGTTTCTTAAATCCATAGGCACGAAGTAATTTTCCCGTTATACGCGTATCTTCACATATAATAAGATCAACAGAAGATAAAGTATCAAGAGCCCTAAATGTAATATCACGTAGATTTCCAATAGGCGTAGCCACCAAATAAAGCCCTGGCTTCAGGTCACCTTGCGGCTTTATAATGGGCTGTTCCACTTCATTTGGTGTAGTGTTTTCTAAAACCTCTTGTGAAGGAGCATTATTATTCTGTAAGCTGTGATCATTAGATTTATTTGGCATCATCAACAATCATTAGCAGGCTTATGACTAAAATTCATCGTCTTTCTTATCTTATCCTCATGCTTACATTATTAAGTGTAAGTAGTTTTGCGCTACAAGGCTGTAGTGAAAGCTGGAACGCGGCCAAAACATGGAAAGGCGCTTTTCCGGAACACGACCCTAATGATCCAACTGCAAATAGACCTGATCGCTTAGAAGTCACAGAAACAAACATAGCGAACCCAACACGCGCAACGGCTAACCAACAAAACCTACCACCCATAAAAGTTGCCATTCTTCTCCCTCTATCGGGGCAGCATAATGCGCTTGGAAATTCAATGCTACAAGCCGCGCAAATGGCTTTGTTTGAAATGGGATACGAAAACTTTGAGCTTATTCCACGCGATACAAAAGCCACTGCTGAAGGCGCGCACGCTGCGGCTCAGTCCGCATTAAACGAAAATCCACAACTCATCATAGGGCCCATTTTTGCCAACTCTGTTCGCGCCGTTCAATCTGTAACGCAAGGGAAGAACATCAATATCATTTCTTTTTCTACGGACTGGACTCTGGCACAAAACAACACATACCTTATGGGCTTTATGCCCTTTGCCCAAGTTGACCGTATTGCCTCTTATGCAAGCGGTCTGAAACTTAAAAACTATGGTATTATTGCGCCTATCAATAAATATGGCGATACTGTAACCAGCGCATTTAAAGAAAAGGTGGCACGTAACGGCGGCATCATATCTAAAGAAGCTCGGTATATGCCAAGCGCAAATAACCTATCCGCACAAATAAAATCTTTTGCTGAAAAATCATCGTCCCTTGATGCTATTTTCATTCCTGTCGGTGGCGCGCAAGCAGAAACGATCGCAGGATTACTAAGCTATCATGGTCTAACGCCAAATCGTGTTAAATATCTAGGGTCTGGCCTATGGGATGATAAGCGATTGATGAATGAACATAATTTACGTGGCGGTATCTTTGCCGGACCATCACCACGCCTGCGTAAAGATTTTGAAAAAAGATATCAGGCCTTATACAGCAAAGCGCCTATAAGATTGGCCTCTCTGGCTTATGATGCCACAGCACTTGCCGCTGTTTTAGCACAAAAAGGAAATGGCAATTACGCCTTTAATAAGCCAAGCCTAACCAACCCTAATGGCTTTTCTGGCACAGATGGTATTTTCAGATTTAATCAAAATGGATTAGTAGAGCGCGGCTTAGCCATTTTAGAATTTTCTGGCGGTGGTATTGTTGAGATATCACCAGCTCCGAGAAGTTTTCAATAAGATTTAATATTACACTCTGGTCAAATGACGCTGCATCGCTTCAAAAATCTTTTCTGCCACATTAACGCCGGAGGCCTTCTCAAGCCCCTTAAACCCAGGGAACGTATTAGCCTCACAAATTGTGTACCCCCCGCCTTCATTAAAGAGCAGGTCAATACCGCCAATATCAATATCTAAAACCTCGGCAGTACGCACAGCAATATCAATCGCTTCTTGGTCAGGCACAAATTCATGCACTGAAGCACCAGAACTAAAATTAGCTTTAAAGCCACCATCATTCGCACGACGTTCCATCGCCGCAATCACTTCACCATCAACAGTAAACAAACGTAAATCACGCCCCTTACTTTGCGATACAAATTTTTGGAAAATAAGTTGTAGGTTTGGGTTTGTTTCACCGACGAGCTCCATCAAATCACCAAATGCCTTTGGTGTTTCAATTAGGAACACGCCAATACCAAGTGCACCATTCAATGTTTTAACAACAACGGGGAAACCAATTGTTCTCTCGATAAGATCCATATCAACGGGAAATTTCGCGAGCATTGTATCTGGCGTTGTAATACCGCTCTCGGCTAAAATCTGGTGTGTATGCAATTTATCGCGCACCGTTTCAATCGTCTGCGCGCCGTTATAAACATGCACACCAAGACGTTCTAACTGACGGACGATCGCAAGCGAAAAATAACTATGATCATTATGATTAAAATAAGGGAATACAAAATCTGGAAGAGGAACTTGTTTCCCGTTAATCAAAATCGTATCGCGCACTTCATGTGTCACAAGCAAATCAAATTCGTCAGGACGCACGACACGCACCTTCACGTCCATCTGTTTGCCGACAGCAAGGAACCGACGCACTTCATGTGCTAGATCGGCATTTGACTCAATGTCATCACCAAATAAGATCCATACATCCATATTTTTTGGCATGATTGTTAACCCTTCTTATGTCCCGCACCTGTTAAACCAGATTTTTTAATTGCCCCTACATATCTAACTTTACAACAAAAAGCTAAAGAAAAAATTTACACAATTTTCCTGATAATTAAGTCCATATAACCTTGACCCACGCAAAATGTTGTCTATAAAGGAGAAATACTGTTTATCAATACGAAGCGTTCAGTTTTGCGAATATATTTCGTAAAATAGAAAAACGCTCTTAAAACTAAATTTAAGAGGACACCCATGAGTAATGAAGCCCTTCACTCCGTAGAAGAAACAAATCAAGATAATAGCCGTAAAGCGGGTCGCCCTAGATCGGAAAGCTCAAAGCGCGCTATTTTAGAAGCCACGCGCCGTCTCCTAACTCATACATCTGTTCAAAAGCTGTCTATTGAAGCGATTGCAAAAAAGGCCAGTGTTGGTAAAACAACGATCTACCGTTGGTGGCCAAATAAAACAGCGGTTATTGTTGATGCTGTATTTTCACAACCAGCCTTTCACAATATTCTGCCAACGCCAAACAGTGCGTCAGATGGCATCCGCGCCCAAATTGAAAAGCTTGGCCGTCAGTTAAGCGGTAAGAATGGTCGCATTGTTGCTGAAATCCTAGGCGAGTCTCAAGCAGAGCCTGATGCCTTACGTATTTTCATCGAAACTTTCTTACAAGATCGCTACAACAGCCTATCAAGCCTACTTGAGGCTGGAAAACAAAATGGTGAGTTTGCTGTTGATCTCGATACAGAAACTGCAATTGATGTCATTTTAGGACCAGTTTTCTTCCGCCTTATTAGCGGCCAAGAAATTGATGATACCTCAACACATCAACTCACACAGTTATTGCTAAAAACGCTACGATAGCAATTACCAGCTCCCTATGTTGTCCATGCTCGCCCATGGTTCTGCTGGCTCTAAATGCTCTCCACGTTGTAACAATTCAAAAGAAATTCCATCAGGACTTTTAACGAATGCCATATGTCCATCCCGCGGTGGACGATTGATTATCACACCTGCATCCATTAGGCGCTGGCAAGTTTCATAGATATTATCAACACGGTAAGCCAAATGGCCAAAATTGCGCCCACCTTTATATTCTTCTGTTTCGCCATTTTCATCTGGCCAATTATAAGTAAGTTCTAAAGTCGGTATTTTATTAGTGCGCGCGGCCACTTCATCATCTTTTCCCGCCAAAAAAATAAGTGTAAAGCGGCCACTTTCACTTTCTTTGCGAAATATCTCAACCATTTCCATTTTATTACAGTAAAAATCAAGAGACTCTTCAATGTCTCTAATCCGAACCATTGTGTGTAAATATTCCATGATAAAACCTCTCTTAATGAAAACGCATCTTTTCAATACGCGATGAATACTTTAAAGTCTTCTTTATGTTAGAAAACATAAATATCATAGACCTTCAAACAAAATTATCAGACTGGCTCACTTCACAAATTCTTACCGTAGAATTTGGTGTCCAGATCTCAATTATTGGCCTGTCCTTTATTCTTGCTTTCTTCCTAAAAAATTACCTAAAACCTAAATTGAATGATCTTTTAAACAAACTTACCATTCCTTTCAGGTTAATCGAAGCGCTACGCAACATGCTACGGCTTTTATTGCCCGCAATTGCTTTAATATTCATCTTTATCGGTGCAAAAATGCTCGGTGGTATAATGACCGACATCAGCACAACATTTTCAGAAGCGGTCATGAAACTTCTCATGGCATGGATATTTATTCGTATTCTTGTTCAACTGATTGAAAACCGCTTTGCGAGAAACATTTTTGCTTTCACAATTTGGGGCCTAGCAGCCTTAAGCATCTTTGGCGTTCTTGATCAAACGATGACAACGCTTGATGCGATTGGTTTTAACATTGGTGAATTTAGATTATCCGCCTTAAGTGTAACCAAAGGTATTCTTGGCATCTTTATCTTAATGTATGGTGCGCTTTTCCTTGCCAATATCATTGATAAAAAACTATCAGGCGTTCGCAGCCTTAACCCATCATCACGTGTCTTAATCTCTAAAATAACACGTGTTACCTTATTCATTTCCGCGCTCCTTATCGGGATTACTTCGGCAGGTATCGATCTATCCCTCTTTGCCGTATTCTCTGGTGCGGTTGGCTTGGGTATCGGTTTTGGTTTACAAAAAGTAATCTCAAACCTCTTCAGCGGTATGCTACTCCTAATGGACCAATCTATTAAACCTGGTGATATTATTGAGATGGATGGCACATTCGGTTGGGTTAACCATATGGGTGCGCGCTGTACAGAACTCGTCACACGAGATAACAAATCATACCTTGTCCCAAA